>JAACFO010000182.1 GCA_009937425.1 Gammaproteobacteria bacterium | reverse complement strand
TGCACGTGGACCAGTTGCTGATTGGAGCGTGGTGGTGTCAGTAACGTGTAGCCCTGGGTGGTGGCTTCGCCGAGGCGTGCGCCGATGGCGATGACCAGATCCGCTTCGCCTATGAGCACGCCGATCTCCGGCGAGGCGCCGACGCCGAATGGGCCGATGTAGTTGTCGTGACGGTTGTCGAGACGATCCTGATTGCGAAAGGCGGCGCCCGTCGGCAGGTTATTGGCTTCCACGAAGCGGCGTAGATCGTCACACGCGCTTTTCGACCAGCCGCCGCCGCCGGCGATAACCAGCGGGCGTTTTGCCGATGCGAGCAGGTTGCGCATGCGATGGATGGCGTCCGCCGCGACACCCGGTTGCACGCGTTGGTATGCGGAGGTATCGGCGACGCACACCGTGTCCGTCAGCATGTCTTCCGGCAGCGCCAGGGCAACGGGCCCCGGGCGCCCGGAACATGCCCGGTGCATGCCCTGGCTGACGAGCTCCGGTAGTCGCTCGGCGGATTCGACTTGCGCAACCCATTTGCACAGGGGCGCGTAGAAGGTGTGGTAGTCGATCTCCTGGAACGCTTCCCGGTATTCGTAGTCCCGGGCTACCTGACCGATGAGCACCAGCATGGGTGTCGAGTCCTGAAAGCCCGTGTGCACGCCCACCGAGGCGTGGCACGCTCCCGGGCCCCGGGTGACCATGAGCACGCCGGGTTTGCCGGTGAGCTTTCCGTAGGCTTCGGCCATGTAAGCCGCGCTGCCCTCGTGGCGGCAGGTAATGGTGCGGATCTTGTTGCCGGCGCCCGCCAGGGCGTCCAGGGCCGCCAGATAGCTCTCGCCGGGAACGCAGAAGACGGTGTCGACACCGTGGATGTGCAATGCGTCGATGAGCACTTGCCCGCCGCTGCGCGGGGCAGGGGATTCGGTCATGGGTTTTCCCGGTGAAGCTTGTCCCGGGGATTTTGCGGCCTGCGGATGATAAACGCCAATGGGGGTATGATGCCGCGTGTGCTTTCACCAATGACCCAGAGGCAACCATGAACGATCGCCGCGACCATACCGAGCAGATGGTGCAACCGCGCTACACCGGCATGGCCACATTCATGCGCGCGCCATTCACCGAGGATCTGTCCCAGGTGGACATCGGCCTGGTGGGCGTGCCCTTCGACGGCGGCGTCACCAATCGCACCGGTGCGCGCCACGGGCCCCGGGAGATCCGCAATCAGTCGAGCCTGATGCGCAAGATCAATCAGTCCAGCGGTATCAGTCCCTACGATTTGTGCCGGGTGGCCGACATCGGCGATGCGTGGGTGCAGAGTCCGTTTCATCTGGAGACCAGCCTCGACGAGATCCAGGCTTTTTTCGATACGCTCCACGGGGCGGGCGTGGTGCCGCTTTCCGCGGGGGGCGATCATTCCATCACCTTGCCGATTTTTCGCGCCATCGCCAAGGACGGTCCCATCGGTATGGTGCACATCGATGCGCATTGCGACACAGCCGACGACTACCTGGGATCGAAGTTCCACCACGGCGCCCCTTTCCGGCGCGCGGTGGACGAGGGGCTGCTGGATCCCAAGCGCACCATTCAGATCGGGATCCGCGGCGCCCTGAGCTTCCGGGATCTGTGGCAGTTCAGTCACGACACGGGAATGCGCGTCGTTTATATGGAGGAGTTCTACGAGATCGGCTACAAGGCGGTGCTGGAGGAAGCGCGGCGGGTCGTCGGTGACGGGCCGACCTATATCAGTTTCGATGTGGACGGCCTCGATCCCGTGTACGCACCGGGCACCGGCACGCCGGAGGTCGGCGGACTCACGACCATCGAGGCGCAGCTCCTGGTGCGCGGCCTGCGGGGACTCAACTTGATCGGCGGCGACGTGGTGGAAGTGGCGCCGCCATTCGATCCCAGCGGCAATACGGCGCTCGTAGGTGCGACGATGATGTTCGAAATACTGTGCGTGCTTGCCGATTCCCTGGCGTCGCGCCGTGGCTGAGACGGTGGATGCGCCCGGCTGGGATGCCCAGATAACGTTCTGCTACACGGCGGACTTCGAGTCCACGACGCACTTCTACGAGACCCTGCTGGGCCTGCCCCTGGCTCTCGATCAGGGTAACTGCCGGATCTATCGCGTGCGTGACGGGGCCTTCATCGGTGTTTGCCGCCGCGCCAAGACGCCGGACAGCGACGGTATCATCCTGACTCTGGTCAGCGATGACGTGGATGGATGGTACGCGCGGCTCGTGGAGCGCGGCGTGCAGTTCGAGAAAGCGCCGAAATTCAATCCGAAGTTCAAGATCTATCAATGCTTTCTGCGTGATCCCAACGGCTATCTGATCGAAATCCAGCGCTTCGATGATCCCGCGTGGAAAGCGCACGCCGATGGCTGATGATCATGGGCCGCGATCCATGTTGCTCGTGGTCGATGTTCAAAACGGCTTCGTCAATGAGCATACGCGGCACATTATCGACGTCGTCAACGCGCTGATCGGTGCGTTCTCCGGGCGCGGCGAGCAGGTGGCGTTCACGCGCTTCGTGAATATTCCCGGGAGCGGCCACGAGCGCTGGATGGGTTGGACGCGATTCATGCACGAACCGGAGAACGCCCTCGATGCTGCCGTCGTCACGGGCGCCAATCCGGTGTTCATCAAGCACGGCTACACGGCCTTTACACCTGAATTCGAAGAGCATGTTCGCCGGGAGCGGATCCAGCGTTTGGTGTTGTGCGGCATCGCCACCGACGGCTGCGTGCTGAAGAGCGCCGTGGATGCTTTCGAGCGCGGCATCGAGCCGGTGGTAGTGACGGATGCCTGCGCGAGCCACGCCGGGCGTGAGATTCACGAAGCCGGGTTGCTGTTACTCGCCCGTTTCATCGGCCCGGGCCAGCTTAAGTCGGCGGTGGACTTTGTTTAGACTTGACCCATTGTTCGCAAAGGCTTGAATTCACATGCGACTGGAAGACCATCGCCTGCTCACCGGTAAGGGTCGCTTCGTCGATGATTTGCCGTTTCCCGATGCGCTCCACGGGCACATTCTTCGCTCTCCCTATGCTCACGCGCGCATCCTATCCGTCGACGTGGAGGCGGCGCGGGGGATGGACGGTGTGGTGGCCGTTTATACCGCGGCGGATCTGAAGCGTGACGGGATTGGCCCCTTGCCCTGCCGGGCGCCGGTAACTTCCAGGGATGGCACCCCCATGCAGGCACCGGATCGTCCGGTGCTGGCCGACGACGTCGTGCGCTTCGTGGGTGATGGTGTGGCCATGGTGGTGGCCAGCAGCGCGAACATTGCCAGGGACGCCGCCGAGCTCATCGAGGTCGACTACGAATCCTTGCCCGCCTGCACCGATGTGCGCAAAAGCAGTGAGCGCTGTTTCGACTGGGAATCGGGTGATGCCGATGCCGTGGAAGCGGCCTTCGCCGGGGCAGATCGCATTTGCGTTCTTGATACGGTCAATAACCGCGTCGTCGTCAATCCCATGGAAACGCGATCCGCGGTCGCCGAGTACGACGCCGAAGCGGATCGCTACACGCTTTACACCCAGAGTCAGGGCGTGCACGGCTTGCGCAAGTCCCTGGCCGAGTCGGTGCTGGGTGTTGATCTGGATCGCTTGCGCGTGGTGACCAACGATGTGGGGGGCAGCTTCGGCACGAAAATTTTCACCTACCCGGCCCATGCCCTGGTCCTGTACGCGGCGCGCCGCACGGGCAGGGCGGTGAAGTGGGTGGGGGATCGCAGCGATGCTTTTCTCACCGACGCCCACGGCAGGGATCATTTTCACCACGCGGAAATCGCATTGGATGCCGACGGGCGTTTTCTCGCGCTGCGCACGCACATCCGGGCAAATCTCGGCGCATACTTGTCCAACGCGGCGCCGTTCATTCCCACCGATGCACTGCAGCGGGTGTTCGGGCATGTTTACGACATTCCCGCTTTGTACTTGCGCGTCGAGGGCATGCTCACCAATACGACACCGGTGGATGCTTACCGGGGCGCGGGCAAACCGGAGATCGTCACCACCGTCGAACGGCTGATTGATCGCGCCGCCATGGAAACCGGTATCGATCGGTTGCGTTTGCGCCGTATGAACCTGGTGCCGTCGTCCGCCATGCCCTACACCACGGCCCTTGGCCGGGTTTACGACTGCGGTGACTTCGAAGCGGTCATGGATCAGGCGCTCGCATTGTCGGACTGGGCGGGTTTTGCCGAGCGCCGGCGCGAGAGCGAATCCCGTGGTGATCGGCGGGGCATCGGCATCAGTCTGTGGCTGCATGCCACCGGCGGCAATCCAATGGAAGTGAGCCAGGTGGAGCTTGCGGGTGATGTGGTCATCGTGCGTACGGGCACCCAGTCCGCCGGGCAGGGGCATGAAACCGCTTTTGCACAACTGGTGGCTGGTCGCCTGCAGATCCCCCACCAGCAGGTGCGCGTCGTCCAGGGCGACACCGATGCCATCGCCAGCGGCGGAGGTACCGGCGGCTCCTCGTCGCTGCCCATCGGCGCCACCACCATCGTGCGTGCCACCGAGCAGATGCTGGAGCAGGCGCGCGCCGTGGCCGGGGAGATGCTCGAGGCGGCGGCCCTGGATCTGGACTACGGTGACGGGCGCTTCACGGTCACCGGCACGGATTTGTCGGTGGGGCTTTTCGATGTGGGAGCCCGGCTCGACGAGGATCACGCCAGCGCCTGTGTTGGCGAGAGCGCCTTCGAGGGCGAGCATGCAACGTATCCAAACGGCGCCTATGTTTGCGAAGTCGATATCGACGGCGAGACCGGGCAGGTGCGCATCGTGTCCTTTACCTGTGTGGACGATCTGGGCACGGTGCTGAATCCCACCATCGCCACCGGACAGGTCATCGGCGGGGTGGTGCAGGGCATTGGCCAGGCTCTGCTCGAGGAGACAATCTATGATGACGACAGCGGCCAGCTGTTGTCGGGATCGTTCATGGACTATGCGCTGCCGCGGGCGGACGACCTGCCGGTGTTCACATCGGCGCTGACCGGCCAGCCGAGTCTCAACAATCCCCTCGGCGCGAAGGGCGCCGGCGAGGTGGGCCCCATCGGCGCGCCGGCGGCCGTGGCCAACGCCGTGGTCGACGCTCTCGGCGGGCGGGAGTTCGACATGCCGTCGACCCCGGAACGTATCTGGCTGGCCATGGGAGAGGCCGGCGGTGAACAAAACGGCTGATGGAGCGGTGAACCATGAGTGACGGGACGGACGCGGCGAAACGGCCGTTTCGCTTTTTCGATAACCGCGAGAAGTACCTGATGTTCGTCACCACCTGCGGCGAGAAGTGGGCCGTGGCGGAGCAGGTGGGTGCGGAAATTGCGGACATCGTGCCGCAGCCGCCGGCATTGCATTTGTTCGACGCGGGGACCGGCGACGGCACCGTGCTCGCAAGTTCTCTCAGGCGGCTGCACGAGGCGTTTCCCAATGTGCCCTTTGTGGTGGTGGGTAAGGAGATCAGCGTCGAGGATCTGCGCCTGACGCTGGAGAAGTTGCCGGACCGTTTCGCCGAGCATCCGCAAATGGTGGTCGTCATGACCAACATGCATTACTCCGAGGCGCCGTGCCTGTGCCCGAACACCGAGGAGAAGAAGGCGGCGCTCAATTGGCGCGAGGTGGCCCTCGATGGCGGCACTTCCCATGAGTTCGAAACCCAGATCAACGAGCTGCGGCCGTTGCTGAAGGACTGGTGGCAGGTACGCACCAGCGAGAAGACCGGCAATCCGCTCTACCAGCAACCGTCGGTGCTGGTGCTCTACCGGGGCGATCAGAAGTTCGTGCTGGACGCGGTGATTCCGCGCCAGGGCGCCTGCGATCTGAGTTACGATCTGGTCATCGCCGCGCAACCCTACCGTGCGCGTCACGCGGTGGACGTCAAGGTGCGCAGCGTGCTGGCGCCGTTGGCGGCGGCGCTTGCTCCCGGCGGGCGCATGGTCACCGTTCAGTCCACCGGTCAGGACCCGGGCATGGAAATCATCCGCAAGGTGTGGCCCGACGAGGAGCCGTTCCAGACGCCGGGACCCATGCTGTTGGAGGCCTTGATGCCGCGGCTCGCGGAAGCGTTTCCGAATCGCCGTTACAGCGGTGACATCCGGCGCACGAACCTGTTCCGATACGGACTGCATGTGATGCCCACCGAAGTGCGTGAGCACATCGGCACGTCGACCTTGCTGGCGGCTTGGAACGCGGCGGTGTACGTCGCCCAGATCGACGACCGTCAAGTCACCGAGGCGATGACCAGTGGGGTTTATCTGGACGCTACCACCGAGGTGCTGGCGCGTCATGGGGGGTTGTGGTTTATCGATGAGTCGTTTGTGGTGGTGCGTGAGAGGGATTGAGGAAGGCCCCTCACCCCGACCCTCTCCCCGCAAGCGGGGAGAGGGGGAAGAAAGAAAGAGAGAGAGCGTCTCCTTCTTCCTCCCTCCCCCCGCTTGCGGGGAGAGGGCTGGGGTGAGGGGCAGCCCCACTCGCCCGAAAAACCAAAATCAATTACAGTCGGGCGTCCGACCGGAAGGAACTGAGAATGCTTAAATCACTGCTCATCGATCCCGAAAAATGCACCAGCTGTTTGCAGTGCGAGATGGCCTGCTCCTTCGAGCACGAGGGTGTTTTCAATCCGGCGAAGTCGCGTATAAAAATATTCGAGTTCGAGCAGGGCAGGCGTGCCATTCCCTATACCTGTACCCAGTGTGCCGAGGCCTGGTGTCTGCACGCGTGTCCAGTGGAGGCCATCAGTCTCAATGCATTGACTGGCGCCAAGGAAGTTGCCGATGACGTCTGCGTGGGGTGCAAAGTGTGCACCATCGCCTGTCCTTTCGGCACCATCAATTACAACCAGGCCACCGGCAAGGTCATCAAGTGCGATCTGTGCGGTGGTGATCCCCAGTGCGCGGCCGCTTGTCCCACGGGCGCCATTACTTACGTCGATGCGGACTGGACCGGTTACGACCGCATGCGCGAATGGGCGCAAAAGACACACACTCAACAGTCTGTCTGACAGGAACAATTGCAATGGCTTGGCAGAAGAAAGTATTGCGGGTGAATTTGACCGAAGGGTCGTCGTCCATCGAGCCCCTCAACATGGAGTGGGCGCAGGACTATATCGGTGAACGCGGCCTGGCGTCGAAATACCTGATGGAGAACATGGATCCGAAAACCGATGCCATGAGTCCGGAGAACGTTCTGATATTCGCTACCGGTCCGCTGACGGGCACCATGGCGTCCACCAGTGGGCGTTACGCGGTGGTGACCAAGGGGCCCCTCACCAACGCCATCGCGTGTTCGAATTCCGGCGGTAAGTTCGGCGCGGAGCTCAAGTTCGCTGGCTACGACATGCTGATCCTGGAAGGCCGCTCGCCGCAGCCCGTTTATCTGCACATCGTCAACGACAATGTGGAGATCCTGCCTGCCGATGAACTGTGGGGTTCTACGGTTTGGGAGACCGAGGCGTGGGT
>JAACFO010000013.1 GCA_009937425.1 Gammaproteobacteria bacterium | reverse complement strand
CCTCTCCCCCAAGGGGGAGAGGGGGTACGTTCCTCTCCTCTCTCCCCCAAGGGGGGAGAGAGGAGGAGGATTTTAATATGATCTCGGCAGTCCGAGCACATGCTGGCCGATGTAGTTGAGGACCATGTTCCCGGAAATCGGAGCGGTACGGAACAACCGCGCTTCCCGCCATTTTCGCTCGATCTCGTATTCCCGGGCGAAGGCGAATCCACCGAAGACGTCGAAGCAGGCTTCCCCCGCTTCCCAGCCGGCATCTGCTGCAAGGAATTTCGCCATATTCGCTTCCGCGCCGCAGGGTTGGCCGGCTTCGAACAGTGCGGTTGCCTTGCGTACCATGAGGTCGGCCGCTTCCAGGTGGGCGTGGGCTCTGGCGATGGGAAACTGCACTCCCTGGTTCTCACCGATCTTGCGATTGAAGACGACCCGCTCGTTGGCGTATTCGGTTGCACGGCGGATGAAGTAGCGTCCCGTGCCGATGGCTTCCGCGGCGATCAGGCAGCGCTCCGCGTTCATACCGTCGAGGATGTAGCGGAATCCTTTGCCTTCCTCGCCGATGAGGCTGGATGCAGGTATGTGCAGATTATCGAAGAACACCTCGGTGGTGTTGTGGTTGATCATGGCGTCGATGGGGCGAATTTCACAGCCGTTTTTTGTCGCCTCGCGAAGATCGATCAAGAAGGTGGAAATGCCTTCGGTGCGCTTCGATACCTGATCCGAGGGGGTGGTGCGTGCCAGCAGCAGCATCAGGTCAGAGTGACCGGCACGACTGGTCCAGACTTTCTGGCCATTGACCACGTAGCCCTCGTTGGTTTTCTCTGCGCGGGTTTTCAGCTGCGTGGTGTCCGAGCCGGTTCCCGGTTCCGTGACGCCGAAAGCCTGCAGCCGGAGTTCTCCCGAGGCGATCTTCGGCAGGAACTCCTGTTTTTGCTCCGCGCTGCCGTGACGCAAGACCGTGCCCATGGTGTACATCTGCGCATGACACGCAGCGCCACTGCACTCGCTGGCATGTATCGTCTCCAGGATGACACCGGCGGCGCGAAGCGGCAGTCCCGAGCCGCCGAATTCCTCGGGGATCAGGGCCGCCAGGTAGCCCGCATCGGTGAGAGCCGCGACGAATTCATCCGGGTAGCTGCCGGACGCCGGTTGACTCTCGAGCTTGCGCCAATACTCGCCGGGAAAGCCCGCGCAAAGTTTTGCCACTGCCTCGCGGATCTCGGGATAGTCTTCGCTTCGAATTAGGTCCGACAGGTGTGCTGCGTCCTCGCTCATGAGTGCGTCAGGCAACCTGCGAGGTCGACTGGAAGCCCTTGGGGGCGCCGGCGAGCGCGTACATTCCATGGAGAGCTTCGTTGGGCAAATTGCGAGAGATGATCTCGCGTACCGCTATGAGTTTGTCCAGATCGACGCCGGTTCTCAGGCCCGCCCCTTCCAGAAGGAAGATCAGGTCATCCATGACGATGTTGCCGGTGGCGTTAGGCGCGTACGGGCAGCCGCCGAGTCCGCCAAGGGTGGCGTCGTAGCGAAACACCTCTGCCTCCAGCGACGCGTACACGTTGGCGAGCCCGAGGCCGCGGGTGTCGTGAAAGTGCGCGGCGATATCGACGCCGTCGCCATACTCTTTAACCACACGGCTCAGCAACGCCTTCACTTCGGTGGGATTCGCGTAACCGACGGTGTCGCAGATGGCCAGCTCGTCGGCTCCGGCCTCGGCGAATCGTCCGGCAAGACGCATGGTCGCATCCGGATCCACGGCGCCTTCGATGGAGCAACCCCATGCGGTGGACAGACCTACGCCCAGGCGTGTGTTCGCCGCTTGCGCGTGCTGGTCGCGGGCTTCCACGATGCGCCGAAAATCTTCTACTGACTCATCGGTGGAGCGGCGCACGTTCGACTGATTGTGACTCTCGCTCACCGAGGTTACGTAGTTGAGCTTATGCACGCCGGTTTCGAAGGCGCGCAGCGCCCCCTTCAGGTTCGGCGTGAGAGCGGAGACGCTCAAGTTCGGGATCTCGAGCGCCGCAGCCACGATCTCGACAGCATCTGTAAACTGGGGAATAAGCTTCGGCGGTACGAATGAGCACACCTCAATCTCCGGCATGCCGCAGGCGGCTTCGGCGCGTATCCAGGCAATTTTCTCCGCCGACGGGAAAAACGTAGAAACGCTTTGCAACCCGTCGCGCAGGCCGACCTCACGAACCTCCACATCAACTCCCGTTCGCATGACGCTTTCTCCTAGCGGCCCTTGAACACGGGTCGCCGCTTCTCATTGAATGCTCGAATGCCTTCCAGCCGGTCCTCGGTCCCAACCATGCGATTATAAGCCTCGATCTCGAATGCATAGCCGTTCTTGAGATCCACCTCCATGGCTACGGATACGGACTTTTTGGCCTGACGGGTCGAGATGGGGGCGTTGCCGGCAATGCGATCCGCCGTCGCCAGCGCCGACTCGAGAAGCTCATCGTTCTCGCATAACTTATTCACCAGTCCCCATTCCAGGGCTTGCTCGGCCGAAAACGGCGCACCCGTAAGAATGATCTCCTTGGCACGGCGAACCCCTACGGCGCGCGGCATGTGCTGGGTCCCCATGGCGCCGGGCATGATACCCAGGGTGACCTCGGTCAGGGCGAAGCGCGCGCGCCTGGCCGCATAAATGAAGTCGGCAGCCATGGCGAACTCGCAACCACCACCATAGGCAGCCCCATTGACGGCGGCGATGACGGGCACGGGACAGTCGGTCATGCTCATGATCGCGTGTTCGAAAATGTGGTGCTGCCTGTGCCACTGTTCGTCGCTCATGCCGTGGCGTTCCTTGAGGTCGCCGCCGGCCGAGAATGCCTTGTCGCCGGCGCCGGTGACGACCACGCAGCGAAGTCCCTGCTGGTCCACGTAGAGCCCGCTCCACAGGTCCCGCAGCTCGAGGCCCATCTGCGTATTGTGGGCGTTGGCGACCTCGGGCCGGTTCATGGTGACCTGCAGGACATGCTCCGAGATCTGCTCTAATTCGAGGGTTTCGTAGTCTGACTGCATTGCGTCGGTCTGCTCCGGGGGGTGGCGAAACGCCATTATATCCGCCCTTTTATCCGGAATCTCTTTCCCTTGAGACCCCATTGCGCCGTGGCCATCGGGAAAATTTTTCCTCTTTTCCCACCACTATCAAGTTCACGACGACAACGACGATAAGCGAACTAACCACCCGAGTTGCCACCCGCGGAGACGGAGCCAGTTTGGCATCCTCAGCCTGTCGACTGGCTTTGTTCTCCGCGCCTTTTCGGGTCATAGATAATGAATTCGGAGCACTTCCATGTCACATTTTGCAACAAAAACTTCAGACACTGTCATCTCGATGGGTCGTGCATTGGCCATGATCACAGCAATGGTTCTGAGCCTTTCGGCCTGCGAGACCATGAAAAACACGATGGACTCGATGAACATCTTCGAGGACGACAAGCCGAGCGGCGCGAGTGCCGCATCCAGCGACGTCGATGTTACGGCGGATCCACGCAAGCACGCTGTGATGCGTGCGGGCGTCGATGCAGTTGCGCCGGATTCCATCGGCGATTATATGGACCAGCAGGAGGCAAAGCTGCGCAGACAACTTGCTGGTACGGATGTGACCGTCACCCGCATCGGGGAAACCATCATCCTCAGCATGCCGGGGAGCGCGTCCTTTGCCAGCGGCTCCAGTAGCGTAGATTCGGAGTTCTTTCCTGTTCTCGAATCCGTCGCGGTCGTACTCGATGAGTTCGACCAGACCTACGTCGACGTCATCGGGCACACCGACAGTAAAGGATCCCGGCAGTACAATCAGCGCCTGTCCGAAAAACGTGCACAAAGTGTCGCCAGCTATTTCGAATCCCGCGAGGTCATCTCCGAAAGAGTCATCGCAGACGGCATGGGAGAGGCCAATCCCATCGCTCCCAACGATACACGTGCAGGCCGGGCTCAGAATCGTCGCGTGGAAATCAAGCTGAAACCCGTTACCTGATACGAGCTTTCTCACGAACTTCCCAGGTACGCACTTGAACCTGGCCGCCCCGTTGGGCGGCCAGGTCTGTTCACGTAGAATGCCGACTCCACTCCCCACGGTCAGGGCGACGCGGCATGCCGGTTCTCGAAAGGTCGCTGCTGTTCACGGCAGCCACACTGCTGTGCCTGGTTATCGTGCCGGCCGTGCATGCAGGCCCGACGGTCGCCCTTGTGGGAGACGACTACCGGCGTGTCGTCATGGACGAAGTGGCGGCGCGGGAGCGTTCGCAAATTCGGCGGCGCGACGGGGTATACGAACTAGCCGTTGAGAGCGCGGGTGTGACGTTGCGCAGCCTTACCCCCGGCGATGACGTCACGGCGATGGCGGATATGCTCCAGAGCACCGATATCGCCCTCATCGTCGTCAATTCGACCGTCGGACCGACGCCGGCCATTCGAGAGCACATCCTCATCGCGCGCCAGGCGCGGGTCCCGGTGCTGGCCATGTTGTTGACCAACGTGGCGGAGCTTTACGTGAGCGCACCCGAGGAAGCATCCGAGTTGCTGGCCATCGAGGTCCAGGAAATCCGTGAGTTGCTGTCCGCCTACGATCTCGACGGCAACGCCGCGGGCGTTTACTTCGATGCCGAGACGCCGGAAACCGTGGCAGGGGTCTCGCAGTTCGGTAGTCGCGAGGCACTGCGCGCGCTGGCGAAATTTTCGCCCCGGCGCGTTCGAGCACCAGACATGGGGCCGGTAAGTGAGTTCTGGGGTGCGGTTTATTTGTTGACGGAACTGGAAGCCAATGGAAACGCCATCAGCCTGGCGCCAAAAGACACAATCACCGTGTGGAGTGAAGGCACGCAATCCATGGCAACGTTGAGTTCACTCAGTCAGTACAACCCTGGCGACTATCGAGAAATGTCTCTGTCCCTGAAGACACCCGTAAGCGCCATGCAGGGATCGAGAATTCTCCTGGTGCGGGACGACAGGGTGATTGGTCTCGGCGCCATCACCGAGATTACGAACTGACTTCAAACGGCGTATTTGAGCATGCAGCTCTTGAAGGTCTCTCGCTGTACCTTCATCGCTCTGCTCTCGATGTCGTCCATGTCGTCACTATTGGTGGCGCCGCCCTCTTTGACGATCTGAGTGTTCTCCTTTCGCACCTCGTTCGCAGCAGCCTCACCGCGTGCCTCGCAGTTGCGCTTTACCGCCTGGGAGGTCACCTGGTTGTGGGTAGGGGGCGCTGCACATGCGGCGAGAAGCACAAAGACGAGGGGCAGATACCTCATAAGCGAACTGACCCGGGGCACTGCATGGGCGGGCAGTGTATCACGCTGGAGGCTGTCTTCGCCGGTCATTCAATCGGGGGTTCGAAACAAAAAACCTTTCGTATTGCCGCCCACCCAATCCCCCGACCAACGCGAAGTGCGGTCACCGGTATCCAGGGTGAAGCGCGCGCGCACGCTCCAGACGTACTCCGTGCTCGGCGCAAGCGGCTGGCTCAAGGCGTACTCGGTCGCCTCGATATTGTTTTGCTCGAGAATAATGCGCGCCGTGCCGCGCTGGTCGTCGAGGCGATGGATACGAAAATCGTAACGAAGCCGGGAAAGATGGCGGAGTTTTCCCTGGAAGTCTGCGGTCAGGACCTTTTCGCCAGGAAAATCCCGCCAGCGAAATGTCGGCTGCAGCGATGTGGCCGGGGACGCGCGCGCGGTCCCGGCGTGCCAGTACTGGTGTGCCGGCGGTTGCACCGGTTCGACCATGTAATTGCGTTGGTTCGTCCCGGCGCCGGTGATGGCAAAACCCGGCATCAACGGGTACACGAGCAGAACATCCTCGACGACCTGTACGGCGATTTGCTCGAAGCCGACTTCCAGTGCATGGCGCAGGGCCGCGGCGTTGTCTGCACCCCAGTCGCGGAACAGCCGCCTCTGCGACACAAAACTGTAGCTGCGGTTATAGATTTCACGGGAATCCCGCAGGTGCACGACACGCACCCGGGTGCGCACCGATACCGGTGTCGGCAGGTTCGTGGTGGCGCCACTGCGCCATGCGGGCAGCAGCAACTCTTCGACACCGATCTCGATGACGCTGTCCACCGGGCCGACGAATTGCCACGAATTGGCGCGCCGCACGACCTTGTCCCGGGGGCCTCCCGCCGCCTGGGAGATGAGCGCCTGGGCGCCGGACTGGCTGGCTACGCGCACCATCCGATCGCGTAAGGCGCCGTGGGAGTAATAGTCCTCGAGGGCGCTGCGGATGGCGACGCTGCTGGCCTTTACGTTGTCCTCCGATTCCGCCGACAGGGCACCGAGGCCCGCGCCGATGGCGGCGCACAACGGCGAGACCAGGAGGCCCAAAGTGCCGCCGCCGGCGGCGCACTGCCCGAACCACAGCCCAGCGCCCTGGTAGATGGCGTCGTCGCCGCTGGGCGGCGCTTCGACGGTCTTGCCCGGGGCACGGGCCGGCACTGCGACACCGACCTGGCCGAGACCGGCCCGTTGAGCCTCTGTCAGGAAGTCTGGTGTGAAGCCTATCAGGGACTCGTAGAGGGCCGGATTACCGGCGAAATCCGTGCTCGCGGCCCGGGCCTGTAGTGAGTTCATGGAGGCCAGGGGCAGGTCCATGCCGACCCCGTCGTCCAGGCGCACCGCATTGCCCTCACAAATGATGGACTCGTAACAGGTCTGTGATATGGCATAGCGCCGGCAGACGACCCCGAGGATGGCGTTGGCCCCCAGATCCGCTGCTTCCAGCTTCATGTCGTAGAGGGCTTCGTAGTTCGTGACGACCTTGTGGGCCGGGTGGCTGCGGGGTAGGCCGGAGAGGTCGCAGGAAGTCCCCTCTATACGGTCCAGAATCTGGAAGTCCTGCTGCGGCTGCTCGCCGAGCATGTGGATGGCGATGTGGTCGACACCGGCAAATTCGTGGGGCGAAAGCCCGTCGCGTCGCGGATCCGTGGCGCAACCGGCTGCCAGGGCGGCGGCGCTGCACGCGGCAGCCAGCCATGCCAGGCGCCGGGAGCATCCCGGGAGCATGGATGGTGCATTCTCAAACTGCATTGGTATTCAATTGAGTGCTAAACAGACGACCAAATTAAATCTATTATGTAGTACGTCGGGGCCACACAGAGACAGCCGAGCGCCACACGTCCTTGAGCGAACTACATAGCCAACACGCTTTAGCCGTCGGATACCAGCTGCATTGGTTCCAGATCGAGAGCATTCTCGGTGTGGGCGGCTTTGGCATTACCTACCTCGCCCGCGACGGTAATCTCAAGCGCTCCGTGGCCATCAAGGAGTTCTTGCCGTCGGACCTGTCCGTGCGCCGGGAAGACAGCACCGTGGAACCGCTCTCGGAAGCCGAATCCGATACCTTCCGTTGGGGCCTGGACCGATTTCTCAGCGAAGCCCGTACCCTGGCGCGCTTCCAGCACCCCAATATAGTCGGCGTTCACAGTGTCTTCGAGGCCAACAATACCGCCTACATGGTCATGGAGTACGAGCAGGGGAGCAGTTTCGGCTCGGTGCTGCGCGACCCGGACAACTGTAGCGAGGAAAAACTGCGAGAGTTTCTCATGCCGCTTCTCGACGGGTTGGAGCGGGTGCACGAAGCCGGTTTCGTGCATCGCGACATCAAGCCCAACAATCTGTTCGTGCGTGACGACGGTTCGCCGGTGGTATTGGATTTCGGATCCGCCCGCCAGGCGCTCGGAGTGGAGACCCGCACCCTGACCTCTCTCGTAACCCCTGGTTACGCGCCATTCGAGCAGTACAACGATAATCGAGACGGCGACAAGCAAGGTCCGTGGACGGATATTTACGCCCTCGGTGCAACACTCTACCGGGCCGTCACCGGCAAGGGTCCGGTGGACGCGCTGACCCGCGCAGGCGCCATCCTCAAGGGTCACAAAGACGTACTGGTGCCGGCTACCATGGCCGGTGCGGGCCGTTATTCGGCGAGCTTTCTGCATGCCATCGACCGGGCTCTGGCCTTTCAGCCCGAGGCGCGCCCGCAGACCATCGCCGAGTGGCGCGTCATGTTTGAGGACGGGGCGCAGGAGGATGCAGGCGCGGTGGATTTCTCCCTCGGGGGAGAAGATGACGACAAAACGCTGGTCATCAATAGCAACGAGGAAGGCGTGCCATTTCAAAAGACCGTGCGCCTCGGTAACGCGCCGGCGCCGCCCCCCGCGCCCAGCCAGGGCAGCGCCTCTGACGTCTGATCGCCATGCTGGTCGCGGGTATCGCGGTTGTGGGTGCGGGCCTGTGGTGGTACCAGCAGCAATCATTGCGGCCGGTTCTGTCCGAGGTCCAGGCGATCCTCGACTCCGTACCATGCGCGGCGTTGGTGGCTACCGCGAGCGGTCGATCGGTATCGGTGAACGGTTTCGCGACGCAGAGCATCGAACTCGCCGGGGCTGAGCAGGCGGTGGCCGGATTGCCGGGCGTGGGAAAGGTCGGCATGGCGGTCACCGCGGTAGATCGTAGTTATTGCCGGTTGTTGGACTTCTACGCGCCGTACTGGAAGGTCAACCGGATCCAGAAGCTCGGCACCGCCATTGCCACGCCCAAGCCGGGCAATGTATTCGTCGAGGGCGAGCCACTGATGCTCGATGTGGCGGCGCCCCTTTATCGCAGCTACCTGTACGTGGACTACCATTTCCGAGACGGTTACGTGGTTCACCTGGTGCCTGACCAGCGCTCCGGTCCTGTGCGCCTGGACGCCGCAGAATGGCTATCCCTTGGTGAGGATGGCGCGTGGGTTGTGTCGCCGCCCTTCGGCCAGGAGATGATTGCGGTCCTCGCCTCACCGGTTCCGCTGTTCGCCGACGTTCGCCAGGGCCACGAATCCGACGGTGATTATCTGTCGGCACTCGATGAACGCCTCAAGGCAGATAGCACCGGCACCGAAGGCCGGCCGGTAACTGCCGACTTCGTCTTCATTACGACGAAATCCCCAGGGGAATAGGCCCCAGGGGAATAGGCCCCAGGGGAATAGGGAGGACAGCAGGCCAACCCGCGGCCCGCGATTCAATGCGACTCTCCGTCGACTGTATCGATCTAGGCCACGAGGAGAGTGCGTCGATGCTCGATGAGCAAATCACCGACGCCCGCGCCTGGTTGGGTGCCGATATCGACACCAGCGAGTGCGTCGTGATGCTGGATGATGCCGCCAGGGACGAGTTATTGCAGATGGTGCAGCGAATGCAGGCTGAACCCCTGCCGCTGTTGCTTCGGGGACCCGAGCAGTTCGTCACCACGGCGCTGCGTGATTTTCTGGTCCGAGCGAGAGATCTGCTGGACACGCATCCGGGTGTCGCCGTCATCGACCGTTTACCCCTTGGCGCCATGGATGAGCAGGATGCCGTGGCCGTTTTCTGGGTGCTCGGAAAGCTCCTGGGCAGGCCGGTGGCACAGAAATGGGACGGCACCATGCTCTACGACGTCACGGACACGGGGCAGAGCTACTCCTACGGTGTGCGCGGTTCCTACACCAACGTGGAGTTGCTGTTGCACACCGACAATGCATTCGCCGTTACGCAACCGGAGTATGTGGCCTTGCTGTGCATCCGGCCGGCTCGTGAAGGCGGCGTCAGCCGCTTTTGCAGCATACTCAGCGTGCATAATCGCTTACTCCGGGAGTACCCAAGGGAACTCGAACGCCTCTACAGGTGCGTGTTATGGGACCGCCAGGCGGAACACGCCCCGGATGCGCCCAGGATCATCAAGGCGCCGGTATTCAGCTACCCAGATGGGAAGCTGTCGGCGCGGTTGAACACCAGCTTGATCAGTAGGGGTTACGAAGTTGCCGGTGTGGGCATGGACAGTGAAACCCGCGACGCACTAAGCGCCTTGGTAGCGGTTACCGATCACCCAGACCTGTGCTTCGAGCTACCCATCGAACGCGGCCAGCTGCAGATACTCAACAACAGGGATATTGCGCACTACCGAAGCCGGTTCAGCGATGACGAGGATCCCGCGCGCAAACGCCATCTGGTACGTACCTGGTACCGCGAGCGTGGACGGCCGACCTACGACGGGTAAAAAAAAAGCCGGAGCGGGCTTGCCCGCTCCGGCATCCGATGAGGGTCCTAGTTAACGAGAATGCGTTCCAGGCGGTCCATGTCGTTGATGACGACCCACTGACCGCCACCGCTCTCGACGCGGCTCTGCCAGTTTTCGAGACGCGTCAGGTACTCGCGGGGATCGCGGTTATCGCTGCGCAGCTTGGTTACGTTCAGAGCGACGACATTGAAGCCCTGCAGCTGCAGAGGAATATCCCGGACGAAACCCTTGGGAAGATCTTCCTTGAGGTCTGAATAGATCAAAATCTCTTTTACCCCGGGCTCTTTCTCGTTCAGGTACTCGATGGCCTGCAGCACACCGCCGGTAATGTCCGTGTGTGAGGCCGGCTTCACGTTCTTGACGAAGCTGTCGATCTTATCGCGGAATTTGCGCTTCTGTTGATTGGCGGCGCTTGGCCGGGTATCGAAGGTAATCTTGGCGATGATGTCCTTCTCGCTGAAGCTGCCGGTGTCGATGCGGGCAACGGCAAAGGAGTCGCCGGGCTCCAGCTTGACCAGAATAACGTTGATCAGTTGTACCGCCTCATTCAGTTCCTTGGTGTAAGTGCCCGAGGTATCCATCAGCAGGTAGACGCCGCGGTTCTGCGGGCCGGCTTCCTGGTTGCACCCCGTGAGCAGGGCAACAAACAGGGGCACGAGGGTCAGCAAAAATGTTGAGCGTTTCATCAGTATGACTCCCTGATGGCAACCGTACCGCTGGAGGCATTCTCCGTCATGAGATCGTCCAGGTCGGGGTCGCCGTTGTTGGCAACTTTCTTTTTCCCGCCGTTACCGGACCGCGACTTAACCATGTGTTCGATCCACAGGGGAACGAACGCGAGCAGGTCATAAAAGCCCCGGAGCATGCTGCCGGTCTGCAGGAAAATATTTCCGAGCAATCGCAATACGTAGGCGAGAGCGCGAAGAATCACCATGCCCGTTAACCCGAGCACGGTACGCGTCGAATGCACGAAGGTCTCAAGTGGAATCGCGACGAACACCAGCGCGAACGGGAGAATGAACCCCATGCCCATCTGCGCGGCAGTGGTTATCCAGGTGAATTCCGCAACTGCGGCGCCTACCTGATCGCCGCGCAGAAGTGCGCTGGTGGCGAGCTCATCCTCCAGCAGCATCTCGCGCATGAACGCGAGCCCGGCCTCGACGCTGGCGAGCGTGAACAGCAACCCGAAAGTGATCCAGACCATGCGGATACGGGTGGTGTCCTTGAGCGCCGCGATAACGGGGAACAAGCGCGTGATCCGCAGAGACTCCATCAGGAACAGACCCATGGAGATTTCCACCAAAATGATCACCAGTGCGGCGATATCGGCAGTCTTGAATCCGCCGGTAAGATACTGGCCGCCCACCATCTCTGCCATGGGACGCGCAATCAGCGTGAAGTTGATGGCGGCGCCGCCGACGGCTATCGCCAGCACGAAGGCCGAGATGAAGAACTGACTGAGTGCCGAGGAGGAAAGAATTCGCACGGACTGGTCGGTCTGGTTGAGCACGTCACGGTACTCATTGATGTGGCGGCTGATAATCTCGGAACGCTCCAGCAGACTGGTTACGTGCTTGTCCACTTCCTCGAGCTTGCGCTGCACGCCGCGCCAGTGAGGCATCAGACCTTTGAGCAGATTGTGACGCGTGGCGCTGGCCTTTCGATATTCGATAAGCGCCCTCTCGTGCGCTTTCTGCATCGATTTGTTGATCTCCTCGAGGATGTCCATGACCATGGGATCGCTCTTGGCCGGAATCTTGGCAACAGCCTCGACGGCCTTGGTCCAACTCAGAGGTGAAGGCGGTACCTCGGCGCTTTCCTTGTACTCCGCCTCGACGGCCGCGAGCACCTCGCTGATCTTCCTGTGAAGCGATGGATACTCCGCCAGGTCGCGGCGCACCGTGGCATCCATGCGTTCGATTTCACGCTCGATGATGCGTTCGGCCGCTTCCCGCCCGTGGCCGAGCAGCACCTCGCGGTTGCGAACGGCCAGGCGCTTCTCGGCGTGCATGATGGAGCGTGCCGACAGGCGACAGGCCGCGTGCAGCACGCGGCTGAAAGAGGAGATGGCGTGATGAGCCGGTATGCGTGCGATGTACAGCAGCACCGTCAGTGCCACGAACCAGATCAGAGACGAGCTGATCGGATCCCCCGTAATCATGAAGCTTGAAAACGTCATGGGTTTTCTCCGTTGTGCTTGAGATTCTGGCCGCTGCCAGGCGGGGTTTGGCAGCCGATCCTTGGATCAATGAATCAGCTTAGACGTGCCCTTGAAGGGTGACTGCCAACCGGATCACAAATACCTTTATGTCCTCGAATCGGAGTTCTCCGAACCGTCTGATACCGTAGGATTCGCAGGTCCAATTGTTGTACGCCGAGCCTTTAGTTTGTCGGCACGAACGCCCGGGCACTTAATGAGAATGAAAGGTGTATATTGCCGATGGTGTCATCAGGGGGTATCGGGCGAATCCGGGGCTGGTTCCCCTGACACGGTTTCCAGGGCGTGGGGTATCGTAGCCGGCTGGTGTGATACCTTCATTGCCAGCATCGCGGTTCGGTGATTCAGTGACGTATGAGTAGCGCATTGAAACGCGTCTCCCGGCTGACCTGCTGGAAAGGCGCAGTTGAGCCGCGCCCGCTCAGTGGCGGCATCACCAATCAGAACTTCGTCGTCGAGGACGCAGGCGAACGCTACTTCGTGCGCATCGGCGACGACATCCCCGTACACGGCGTCATGCGCTTCAACGAGCTCGCCGCGAGCCGTGCCGCCGCCGCCGCGGGTATATCACCGGAAGTCGTGCATCATGAGCCGGGCGCCCTGGTCATGGGATTCATCGAGGGAGAGACTCTCGACGAGGCCCGGGTACGAGAGCCGGCTTCCCTGGAGCGAATCGTGCCGCTGATCAAACGCTGCCACGACGAGATCCCCAAGCACTTACGTGGCCCGACGCTCATGTTCTGGGTTTTCCAGGTGGTGAGGGATTACGCCGGCACGCTCCGAGATGGAAACAGCCGCATGCTCGCTGCGCTGCCGCGGTTGCTGGAGCTGTCCAGCACTCTCGAGCGCGAGGTCGGCCCGGTGCAATTGGTCTTCGGACACAATGATCTGCTGGCGGCGAACTTCATCGATGACGGCGAACGCTTATGGTTGATCGACTGGGACTACGCGGGTTTCAACAGCGCGCTTTTCGATCTCGGCGGGCTCGCATCGAATAACCAGCTCAGTCCAGACCAGGAAGCATGGGTCTTGGGCGAATACTTCGGTGCACCGGCGGATGCCGCGCTCATGCGCCGCTATCAGGCAATGAAATGCGCTTCGCTGCTGCGCGAATCCATGTGGAGCATGGTCTCCGAGATCCACTCGCATCTGGATTTCGATTACGTCGCCTATACCGACGAGAACCTGGCGCGATTCGAAAGCGCCTGGTCGGCTTTCCAGGCACGCAACTCTGGAGGCGCCTGAAAGCCCATGCCCGAATTACCTGCCCAGGCCCGCATCGTCATCATCGGCGGCGGCATCATCGGTTGTTCCACCGCCTATCATCTGGCCAAGCTCGGCTGCCCCGACGTGTTGCTGCTGGAACGCGCCAAGCTCACCAGCGGCAGCACCCATCACGCCGCGGGTTTGGTCGGGCAACTGAGAACCTCCGCCGGTATCACCCAGTTGTTGGGCCACTCCGTGGCGCTGTATGAAAGCATCGAAAAGGAAACAGGCCTGGCAACCGGTTGGAAGATGAATGGCGGGCTGCGGCTCGCCTGCACGCCCGAGCGCATGATCGAACTCGAGCGACAGGCGACCACAGCGCACAGTTTCGGCCTCGAGATGCACCTTCTTTCGCCCCGGGAAGCCCGCGAGCTGTGGCCCTTGATGAGCATCGACGATGTGGTGGGGGCGGCTTTTCTGCCCACCGACGGGCAGGCGAACCCCTCCGACATAAGCCTGGCATTGGCCAAGGGGGCGCGCATGCACGGCGCCGTGCTCATGGAAGACTGCGCAGCGACCGGTGTCGAAGTGCGTGACGGCCGTGTGGCGGCGGTGCTCACAAGCGAGGGGCGTGTCGCCTGCGAGATCCTGGTCAACTGCTGCGGCCAGTGGGCGCGGGAGTTCGGGCAGCTTGCCGGGGTCAGCGTACCGTTGGTTTCGGTACAGCATCAATACATGATCACGCAGTCCATCGATGGCGTAACAAGTGATCTGCCGACCCTGCGCGATCCCGACCGGCTTACTTACTACAAGGAGGAGGTCGGCGGCCTGGTCATGGGGGGTTACGAGCCCAATCCGCTGCCCTGGGCCGTGGATGGCATACCGGAAGGCTTTCACTTCAGCCTGCTCGAATCGGACTGGGACCACTTCGAGCAGCTCATGACGCTCGCATTGCCGCGGGTGCCCGCGTTGCAGGAAGTTGGCGTCAAGCAACTACTCAACGGGCCGGAAAGCTTTACACCTGACGGTAACTTCATCCTCGGTGAAGCACCGGAGGTGGCCGGCTACTTCGTTGGCGCCGGCTTTAACGCCTTCGGAATTGCAGCGGGCGGTGGTGCGGGTAAAGCGCTGGCCGAATGGATACTCGGCGGCGAGCCCCCCTACGATCTGTGGCCGGTGGACATTCGCCGCTTTGGCCGGCCGCATACGGAGATCGATTGGGTGCGCAACCGTACCCACGAGATGTACGGCAAGCACTACACCATCGCCTGGCCCCATGAGGAAAATGAAAGTTGCCGGCCCTACAGGCGTTCACCCCTCTACGATGAGTTGCGCTCTGCAGGCGCTTGTTTTGGCGAAAAGCTCGGCTGGGAGCGGCCCAACTGGTTCGCACCCGACGGTGTTGCGCCGCGGGATGAGTACAGTTTCGAACGCCAGAACTGGTTTGCTCACGTGGGTGAGGAACACCGCGCGGTGCGTGAACGCGTTGGTGTCTTCGATCAAACGTCTTTCGCCAAGTTCGAGATGACGGGACGGGATGCTGAGAGCGCACTGAGTTGGATGTGTGCCAATGACGTGGCTCGGGCGCCCGGCACTGTCATTTATACGCAGCTTCTGAATTCCCGCGCAGGCATCGAGTGCGATCTCACCGTGGTGCGAGTGGACGAGGACCGTTACTACATCGTCACCGGCACCGGCTTTGCCAGCCACGATTTTCACTGGATTCGCTCCCACGTGCCGGCAGGTCTCGCCGTCGAATTCAGTGATGTGACCGACGACTACTGCGTTATATCCGTTTTCGGTCCACGGTCCCGGGACTTGCTGTCATCCATTACGAACGATGATCTGGACAACGAAGCATTCCCGTTCGCAAGCGCACGTGAAATTTGTATTGCCGGCGCATCGGTAACAGCAGTGCGCATCACCTATGTCGGGGAGCTGGGGTGGGAGCTGCACACGCCGGTGGCATCCGCCAGGGACGTTTATCGTGCGGTAATGGCGGCGGGCAAAGCGCATGGGGCCGCTCCCTGTGGTTATCGGGCGATTGAGAGCCTGCGTCTCGAGAAAGGCTATCGGGCCTGGAGCTCGGATTTGACCCCTGATCACACACCGTTGCAGGCTGGTCTGGGGTTCGCCGTGAAGCTCGATACCAATACGCCGTTTCTTGGCCGCGAGGCCCTGGTAGAGCAGCGCCAGAGTGAATTAACGCGCCGCCTGGCGTGCTTTACCAGTAACGACAATGATGTCGTGCTGCTTGGCAGGGAAACTATTTACCGTAACGGAGAGCGCGTTGGCTGGCTCACCAGCGGGGGCTACGGGTACTCCATCGACAGGAGCATCGGCTACGGTTATGTTCGCAACCAGACGGGGGTCGATCGGGAGTACCTGCGCTCCGGCGACTACGAGTTGGAAGTCGCAAGCCGGCGCGTGCCGGCAAGCATCCACTTTGGCCCGCTCTACGATCCGCGTAACGAACGCATTCGCACGTAATAGTATTCACGAGGAGCGCTTCGGATGAATCGCAAAGCACTGCTTATAACGAGTCTCGCTACTGTAATTTTGGTGTGGAGTGTCTGGTCGCCCCGAGCCGGTGCCGAAGACGTGCAGTACTTTCCCATATTCGTATTCCGTACCGGGCCATTTGCCCCCAGCGGTATTCCATCGGCCAATGCATCCCGGGACTTTGGCATTCTTCTCAATAAGCGTGATGGCGGAGTCAACGGCGTGAAGCTGGTTTACGAAGAGTGCGAGACTCAGTACAACACGAAACTCGGTATCGAGTGCTATGAAAAGTTGAAGGGTAATGGTTCCACGGGTGCGACCATCATCAATCCCGCGAGCACCGGTCTTACCTACCAGCTGATTCCGAAGTCGGCGGTGGACAAGATCCCAATCATGACCATGGGATACGGCCGTACCGCTGCCGCCGATGGACGGGTATTCAAGTGGGTGTTCAATTTTCCCACCACCTACTGGAGCCAGGCTTCTGCCTTCATCCGTTATGTAGGCCAGGAAGAGGGTGGCCTGGACAAGCTCGCAGGTAAGTCGATCGCACTCGTCTATCACAACAGCGCCTATGGAAAGGAACCGATTCCGGTGCTGGAGGCATTGAGCGAGAAATACGGTTACAAGCTACAGCTGATCGCCGTGGATCATCCGGGACAGGAACAGAAGGCCGCGTGGCTGCAAGTTCGCCGCTATCGGCCCGATTGGGTTTTTCTATGGGGTTTCGGTGTCATGAACCAGGTTGCGATCAAGGAAGCCGTTGCCAGTGCTTTTCCCATGGATCGGATGCTGGGTGTATGGTGGTCCGGCACCGAAAGTGACGTGATACCGGCAGGAGATGACGCCATCGGCTACAAGGCGGGCACTTTCCATGCTCCAGGTTCTGATTTCCCTCTTTTCCAGGACATCGTCAAGTACGTTTATAACGGCGACGTCGAGGAGGCCAGGCGCAATCACTGGGGAGAAATTCTTTACAACAGGGCTATATTGAATTCGGTTTACGGTGTGGAAGCCGTGCGCACCGCCATGGCGCGTTGGGGCAATGCGCCGATGACCGGCGAGCAAGTGCGCTGGGGCCTGGAGAACTTGGACGTCAACGAAGAACGCCTCACAGAGCTGGGACTCAAGGGATTTGCCAGAGGCTTGAAGATTTCCTGCGAGGACCATGAGAGCGGCGGGTCGGTCATCATCCAACAATGGGATGGCAAGGAATGGCAACTGATAACCGACTGGATCGACCCCATGCGCGAGGTCGTGCGGCCGATGATCGAGAAGGCCGCCGCGGAGTATGCGAAGGAGAACAACATCATGCCGCGCGATTGCTCAAAGGCCGACGGATAGTGCGCCGCAGAAAATATTCCGCGAACTTCTTTTGAAAGTGAAAACCGTGTGGATCATCGACGGCGCCTATCTTTTCAGTTTTGGGAAGACGCAACCGTTCGACTATCTCAAGTTAAAGCGGGAGTTGGTTCGCCGTAACGGCGCGCCGATTTATGAAAGCTACTTTCTGAACGCAACCCATGATCCGTTCAATGATGCGCAGAACGCCTTTCACACCTGGTTGAAGTCGGCAGAGCCCAAGGGCCCAAAGCTGCGCGTTCAACTGTACCGACTCAAGGATCTGCACAGCACATGCCCCGAATGCAAGCATGAGTTCGATCGGCACGTCCAGAAGGGCGTTGACGTCGGCATAGCAACGCTGATAATCAAGCTCGCCGCGCAAAACGTGTACGATAGACTTATTCTATCGGCCGGCGACGGTGATTTCGAAGATGCGATTTCGTACGTTAAGTCCGAATTGCACAAAGAGGTCTGGATCTGCGGCTCGGGAGCCAATTTGTCCACTGATCTGCAGTCTTACTCAGACGACGTCCTGTGGCTCGAGGACATGATTGCAGCGATCAGCAAGTGAACCTTTTGGCGAGTTTTGCCGGTACTTCTCGGCACCGATAGTCGGGTCGAAGTTCGACTGACTCACTTCAGGGATTCCTCGAGCTTTCTTCTCAATTCATCCTTGGCAGGTTGCGCCTGCTTGAAGATTTCTTCGGCTTTGTAGAATTCGAGCATTTGGATATCCACAATATCGGGCGTGATGCAAATATCCGGTGCTCGCACGGCAATCTTTTGTTGAAAGATCGTTTTCTGCATGATTTGAAAGGTATTGAAGATCGATTCGGAGAATGACGGAACCAGATCCGCACTCTCTGTTCTATTGCCCATGACGTCGATGGCTATTGTGACATCGCATTCGTCCAGTACCAGATCGTACGGGACGGGATTCACTACGCCGCCGTCGACCAGGACTTGCTTGTCGATGACGACGGGGTTGAATATTCCCGGAATCGCCATGCTTGCGTGTACGGCAGTTCTGATATCACCGGTGTGAAACACGACCTGATTGCGTTTCCAAAAATCTGCGGCCACGACGCTCAGGGGAATGGCCAGTTCTTTGAAATCGGTGACCTTGACTGTCTCCATGAGGTGGTCGAGAAATGTATCGGCGCGGAGTAAACCGCCGTCATTCCAACCTATGTCGATGAACTGAAGCCACTTGAAAACATCCTTTTTCGTAAAGGCATCGGTGAAGCTATCCTTCTCCGTCAAGGACATCTGCTCTATATTCTCTTTAATCTCCTTTCCACTTAGACCCGAGGCGTAAAGCACACCGGCGATGGCGCCGATACTGGTGCCCGCGATTCTGTGCGGTTTTATCCCGAACTCATCGATGACCTCCAGCATAAGCACGTGGCAGAGGCCTTTCGCGCCGCCCCCGCCAAGAGCGATCCCTACTTTTTTCATTCTCGAGTCACTCGGTAGCCGAATATGTGAACCATATTACTGTACCGTGTCGCGTGGGTTCCAGCATCGTTGTTCGGCAGTTATGATCACGAATTCGTGAGACACACATTTTCTGAAAATCGGGGGTCGGTGGCATGACGGTTGGTGTGGGCGGGTCGTTGATTGAAACGGAGCTGGAGCGCATGGTATCGATGCGCGACGGCGTGCAGCCCATATCCATTGACGAGCGTTTGCACCGAATTGAAAAAGCCCAGCACCTGATGCGAGCCGAAGGCATCCAGGCTCTTTACCTGGACGCATCCACGAGTCTTTACTATTTCACCGGAGTGCGCGTGCGGGGCAGAGAAAGACTGCACGGGGCGGTGATCCCCGCGCAGGGCGAAGTCACCTACATCTGTCCCGCCTTCGAGGAAGAAAAGACGCGTGCAATGCTCCAGCTGGGCGATGACGTGCGTACCTGGGAAGAACACGAAGATCCCACGGCGCTGGTGGTGGATACGGTGCGTAGCCAGGGTCATGCCCATGGCACCATCGCCATCGACGAGGCAACGCCATTTTTTACATTTGATGGCTTGCGTCGCGCTGGCAATGCCTTCGAGTTCGTCAATGGCGACTTGATCACGTCCAAGTGCCGCATGATCAAATCATCTGCCGAGATCGCGCTGATGCAGCGTGCCAAGGACATCACGCTGGAAGTCCACAAGGCGACAGCGCGCATACTCACCGAAGGAATCACGACCACGGAGGTCGCGGAGTTCATCGCCAAAGCCCATACGCGGCTCGGGGTCGACGGGCCCTTGAGCTTCTGCATCGTGCTCTTCGGCAAGCCGACGGCGTATCCCCACGGCGTTCCTTATCCCCAGACCCTGGCAACAGGCGATATGGTGCTCATCGACACCGGCGCAACCATCGAGGGCTACCATTCGGATATCACCCGTTCCTATGTCTTCGGCGAGCCGAGCCCGCGCCAGCGGGAGATCTGGAATCTGGAAAAGGCGGCCCAGGCGGCCGCCTTCGAGGCGGCACAGCCGGGGGCAGCCTGCGAATCGGTGGACGCCGCCGCCCGTGGCGTCATCGAGGCCGGCGGCTTCGGTCCCGGCTATGCTGTTCCTGGCCTGCCCCACCGCACCGGCCACGGCGTCGGACTCGACGTGCACGAATGGACCTACCTGGTAAAGGACAACCGCACGCGCCTGGAAGCCGGCATGTGCTTTTCCAATGAACCCATGATCTGCATCTATGGGGAGTTCGGCGTGCGCCTGGAAGACCACTTCCACGTAACCGACGACGGGCCGCGCTGGTTCACGCAACCCTGCCATTCAGTGGACGATCCTTTTGGCTACGATGCGGCGTGATCGCGCGCCATCTGGGAATCTACCAGGCGGAGCCCGTGCCTTTTCCCAGTGGATGATCCGGGTCGACGCCGGGCATGTGGGGTAGTTTGCGATCCCGATTCGTCAGCTGGTATACGAGGCCGAGCCAGTTATTGAATAGCGCCTTGCCCGTATCGGTCCAGGTATTGTCGAGCAGGGCGAGTATTGCTTCCTCCGGAAACTCCGGAATACTTTTACCGCTGGAGTCGGCGGCAACTAAATCGTGCTCGTAGACTTCGAGAAGCGAACGCGCCTCATTGCAGAAATAATTGTCGGGAAACGGTGGGTAATCATCCCGCTCGCGGCGCAGATAGCGACTGATTTCCCGCTTGTACTCCTTCATGAGGCTGACAATGTCGTACTCCGGGTGTCCTTGAAAGTAGGCGAAGCGCAATCCGTCGGGGCTTACCGCCAGCAACACACCGGCCTCCTTACTGGTGATAAGCACCTGAAGTCCGGCATCCTCCATTTGTTCGCGGCGCACATCGTTGAAGCGCGAATGCGGCGTATCGAAGCGCGTATTGATATTCGACAGCAGCGGATGTGAACTGCTGACGATCCGGTGGGAGTACACTCCCCACCGCTTGCGCGCCAAATGGGTTCGTAGAATGCCATGGTAGTGCATGAACGCTCCGTGGCTGGCGAGACAGGAGCACAGGGTTGAAGTGACATTCCCGCGCGCCCAGTCCATGATTTCGGTCATCGGTTGCCAGAAGCGTTCTTTCGTGATATCCGCCTCGGTAACGTTGGCGCCCGTGATGATGAGCGCATCCAGGCCATCGGCCTTCAGCTCGTCAAAATCTTCGTAGTAATTCTTAACGTGCTCACCGGCGGCGCCTTCGCGATCCACGCCCTCGATGGTGAAGGGGTGAATATAGAACTGTGCGATGCGATTGCTGGATCCCAGGAGACGCATAAACTGCCGTTCCGTCGCTTCCAGCGCGGCATCCGGCATCATGTTGAGAAATCCAATGTGCAACTCTCGCACGTCTTGCTCAGCGGCCCGGTCAATATCCAATACTTCGAGACCCGACTCCCGGAGACGGGAAAAGCTTGGCAGTTTGGAGTGGGCTACCAGTGGCATTGTGTCAGGCTCGATTGACGGACAGGTTCCGCTTCTCCGGCTTGTCCAGTGCGTTGCCAATCAGCTCGAGGATGTCCGCCTCGTCACGCACTTTCTCGACATCACTGGATTCGACGGTGTAGCCGTGCTGGTCCGCGAGCGCCTGATAAAGGGGACGGCGGTGCTCCACCAGCTTGGGAAACATCCAACGGACAAACTTGTCCGGATCGATGTCGTCTATTTCCACGATCCCCTCGCCACGCATGTAGTCGCCCAGCTTTTCATCCAGAAAGTGCTCTTGATAGTAAAGCGGCTTCGGCGAATCGATAGCCCGCTGTATCAGCGTGTTCTCCATCTCCTCATCTGCGCGAATATAAATAATGAGGGTGTTGTCCGCGAGGCATCGAATGGCTTGTTCATCTTTCAGCTCGCACACACTGCCGCCGGCGTCGTTGAGAAAATGGTCGTAGCCGTAAATCTCCCTCGCCTTGGCGATGAAAGGCCCGACGTCCTTCATCGCTGCGATCTCTGCTTCATGATGCAGGCGCTGGCGCTCCTTGAACTCCTGCAGCGACAGCCCATCTTTGGTGTGATCACCGATCTTGCCGAGAAAGGTGGAGACCGGCGCCAGGTTGTGTACGGTTATGTTGCTACAGATGTAGATCGAGTCGGTGCGCAGCAGGTCGCGCAGGAAGTCCACCTTCATGGCCTGCTTCTTGATATTGTCGAGTATCGGCTCTTCCAGATACTTGGTGCCGATGCGGTAATCCGCCGAGTAGTGAAACCACTCGGTCTTCGGCAGTTTATTGGCAAGCGTGGTTTTCCCGATGCCGGACATGCCGAGCAGGGTAATCGCCTTGTGTTCCCATTTGGAGAACTCTCGTGGTGTCAAATGCATGTCTGTCCAGGCCTTCGAAGCCTGCTCTCCGGTGTGCCGGGACCGCCCCTTGGCGGTCGTACTGTCTGTCGGCGAGCATAGATCATCTGGGCGGCATATGGCACTAATCGCTTCCGAGGTTTGTAGCCCCACGTCCGGCTCTGAGACAATGCCCCGATGAGTGACGCCGACAGAGACAAGTGGGAACGTCGATATTCTGAACCAGGCCACGCGCCGCGCACCCATCCGACACCGCTGCTCGAAGAGTGGCTGGCGAGGCTTCCCCGGGGGCGGGCTCTGGATCTCGCCTGCGGTGCTGGTAGAAACGCATTATACCTGGCGGTGAACGGCTATCGGGCGGACGCCATGGATATTGCCGCCACTGCCCTGGACCGGGGAGCGCAAAGGGCGGCGGAGCTGGGCGTCCAGGTCAATTGGATCAACATCGATCTGGATAGTGTCGTGCTCACGCCGGACAGCTACGACCTGGTGGTGGTGGTGCGCTACATTAACCGCGGTCTCACCCAAGCGTTGATGGATTCACTGCGCGATGGTGGGTATCTGCTCTACGAGCAGCATTTTCTCACCGACCAGGAGGTCGACGGGCCCCGCAGCGAGCGCTTTCGCCTGCAACCCAACGAGTTACTGGAGATGTTCCGCGTCTTACGGGTTCTCTACTACCGGGAAAATCTCATGAGGGATCCGGATGGGCGCAATATGGCGCTGGCGCAACTTGTTGCCTGCAAGGGCTCGCCCGGTTATTGACAAGGCTCATCCTCGCGGGGGCGTTGCCTGCGGGTTACTCTTTGAACAACCGCTCTCCCTGCTCGTCGATAATTTTCCTGGCTTTGTTCACGGAATAGTCAACGGCTTCTTCCTCGGACATCAGCATGTCGGCACGGATGAAGCGTTCGCTGCGTGTATTGTCGCCGGCCTGTTTGCTGATGACGCCCTCGGTCGTCCAGCCTCCCGGGGCCTTGCGCGGCGTCGCAACGATGCTGAAGCCTTTGTAGTCGACTGCCTCGTGCTTCGTGGGCTCCTCGTTCTTGTCGCCGCCGAGGCCACGCAGAAATTTCATGATCATGATGGATCCTCTTGTGGTCGCGGAGATTCCGATTTCCGGCGAGTTTCGCCAGACGATGACGGTCGATTGTCTAGATTTTCGCGCACATAGCGGATGTGCAGGCGCAACTGATAAAGTTCCTCGGCATAAGCCCAGGGAATTTTGACCTTCTTGACTTCCGTGTCGATGCGCTCGAGTGCGAGATCGTATTCCTGCACATGGTCATCGTGCACACTTTCCTGGATTTTGTATTCCAGTTTGCGCAGCGCTTTGTACCATTTGTACACGCGGCGGCGCACACGCCACTTGTAGATGGGCGGCATGACGCGTGTCAACGGTATGATGATCGCGATCAATGGCAAAATCATCAGTGCGAGACGGTCAATGAGCGTCGCGGCCCAGAAGGGCAGGGTGCGGCGCAAGAATGGCGGCCCCGAGTTAAAGTAGCGCCGCGCCTCATCGTTCAAGGGAAACACCAGGAAGCGCGGAGAGGGGAACGCCCCCGGTTGCTCGAACAAGCCACCGCCGCCGTGAACCTCCTCGGCCGCGAGCAGCAGCAAATCCACCAGTGCCGGGTGAAAATCCTCATCGACCACCAGATTGGCCGTTGGTGCGAGCAGGGCGACATCGTCGGGGGGAAGGTTCTCAGCCAGATCGATAGCGCCTTCAGGCAGCGTTAATTTCGACAGATAACGATGTCGCCGTGTGTAGGCGTCCATGCGCGCGAAAGTCAGAAGCTTGACGCCGTCCGCGCGCAGCAAATCCTGTACGAGTTCCGACTCCGGCGATGCCACCAGCGTCATCATGTCGATGGATCCATTGCGTACGGCGGTCGCGGCCGCTTTGCCGTTGAGGTCGGCAATCGACAGGCCGTTTTCATAGATTCCCGAGTCCTGTAACAATTCCAACGCCAGTGCCCGCGTGCCACTGCCTTGCGGTCCGATGGAAACGAGTTTGCCGGCGACGTCGGAAGGGCTGGTCAGGCGTGTTGCCGCGTGCATGAAAACCCAAAGCGGCTCGTAGTAAAGGCTGGCCAGAGACGTGAGCGTATCGCCGCCGGCATGGCCTGCGGTACCACCTTGCACGAAAGCCACGTCCACGCCGGTGTCCGGGGACTCCAGCAGAGCGATGTTCTCCAAAGAGCCATTGGTTTCCCGTATCTCCAGTGTCACCCCGTCGCGGGCCAGAATGTCACGATAGCGTTTCGCGAATGCGTAGTAAGCACCGTTCGGTCCACCGGTAGCGATGGTGATGCGTTTGGGCGGCGCGGGATCGACGAACTGGTAGGTGATGAACAGCGCGACGCATCCCAGCAATATCGCCGGACCGTAGATCCAGAGGAGCTCCGTATGTCCCTCTTCGTCGCGAAACTTCAGCATCAATCTTCCCGGGGTAGGCTCGGTTGCCCTCTATTTACACCGCCGTGTAGCCTCCGTCCACGGTCCAGAGCGCGCCGGTCACGAAGGGTGCCTTCGCCGGCCAGGTGCCCCATGGAGTGCCGGTTCGCCAGCATCGCCCCCCCTGTCGGCGACACTTTGGCACATGACACGCTGGAGTAGTACCGTAGCGTGGGTTTCGCACCCGGAGTAATCAGCTGATACGATGCGGGCTCGATTATGGCTACCTCCGCGAACGCCCCTACCGGTCCTTCCTGGCTGCACGCGCGCATCGCTGCCGGGGGTACAGTATTGCTCGACGGAGGCACCGGTACGGAGCTGGAGCGCCGTGGCGTTCCCATGAACCAGAGGGCGTGGTGCGGCGACGCCACCCTCGGGCACCGGGAGATCCTGGGCGAAATCCATCAGGATTACATCCGTGCCGGGGCCGAAGTCATCATAACCAATACCTTTGCCACCGCCCGGCACAGCCTGGAACCGATTGGATTCGGCGATGACGTGGAGCGGGCGAATCGTCTGGCCGTGGAAGTGGCCCTGGATGCCCGCCGGCGGGCCGCCGAGCACGACGTGGCGGTAGCCGGATCCATGTCGGATTTCATGACCGAAAGGAGCAACCCGATCTGGTTGCGCGACAGCCGCCTGCGCGCGACCTATCGCGAGCAGGCGGAAATACTGGCGCAGGCAGGCGTGGATTTGCTCGTTCTGGAAATGATGCAGGAACCGGAAATCGCCGTTCCCGCCATCGAAGCCGCCCTCGATACAGGACTTCCGGTTTGGGTGGGCTGCAGTTGCCGGAGTGTGGGCGACCAGGGACGCCTGGGGCTTTTCAATTATCCCACCAGGGATTTTCGCGAACTGCTGGATGCCATCGTCGATTTGCCCGTGGGCGCGATCGGCATCATGCACAGCGAGATACCGGACACAGGGCGAGCCATCGAGATGCTGCGCGAACGTTGGTCGGGACCCATGGTTGTCTATCCGGAAAGCGGTTACTTCACGATGCCCCATTGGCAGTTCGTGGACATCATCGCGCCGGATGATCTGGTGAGCGAAGCACGCAGTTGGCGCGCCAGCGGCGTCCAGCTCATCGGCGGGTGTTGCGGAATCGGTCCCGAGCACATCAAAGCGCTGAACGCCGCGCTCGCGCCTATCTGAATAAAGAGCAGCCCCAAGAAATGGCGAAGATGCTTATTCCACTGTTCTATGTAGGTCTGGGCGGAATGCTTGGTGCCGTATTTCGCTATCTCACGACCCTTGCGACCCAGGGCATTTCCATGACATTTCCTTATGGCACCTTAATTTCGAATTTGCTTGGATGCTTCATCATCGGAATCGTGGCGACGCTGGCCATGGGATCGACCCTGCTGTCGACCGAAGCACGCTTGTTTCTTGCAACCGGTGTGTGCGGTGGCTACACGACCTTGTCGTCGCTGGTCTATGAGCTCGGACGGTTCGTGGACGACGGTGAATTCATGAACGCGTCCATCTACTTTGCAGCCACCTTTGTAGGCGCCGTTATTGCGTTTTACCTGGGCACCTTACTCATCACACTCATGTTGAGACCTCAAATGTGACTTATGGACATTAAGGGAACCGCAAAGTTACTCAGAGTATTCGTGGGTGAATCCGACAAAGTCGGCCATACACCACTGTATGAAGTGATCGTCAAAGAAGCCCGCGAGCGTCATCTTGCGGGTGCCACGGCGTGGCGGGGTATTCTCGGGTTCGGTCCCAGCGCGCGTATGCGAACCGCCAAGTTGCTCGATCTTTCAAATGATCTGCCTATGGTGATCGAGATCATCGATGAGGAAAAGAAGGTGGACGATTTTATTCCGACTATTCATGAATTGTTCGATAAGGCCGATTCCGGTGGTTTAGTTACGATAGAAAAGGTGGATGTAATTCATTACGCTCATCGTTCTGTTGATAAACAGTAGTAGGAGCAAAACATGACTGTTGAACTGATTGCCGCAATACTTGGTTGGTGTACGCTGATTAATTTTGGTCTGCTTATCTGGTGGCTCTTGTTCGTCGTCATCGCCCATGATTTGACGTATCAACTCCACACGAAGTGGTTCAAGATTTCTCGGGAACAATTCGACGCCATACACTACTCGCTGATGGGGATCTTCAAGATGGGGGTAATCATCTTTAACCTGGTGCCATATCTCGCTCTGCGCATTGTCGCCTGATGCAAGATTGGCATATTTACCTGGTGAGAACGCGCTACGGTAGCCTGTACACCGGAATTGCGACGGACGTGGCGCGCCGGTTGGCCGAGCACGAGCAGGTAAATGGTCGAGGTGCAAAGTACTTGCGCTCGAAAGGTCCACTGGAGCTTGCGTATCAAGCGAAAATCGGAGATCGCGCTCTGGCCCTGAAAGTGGAATGCTGCATAAAGAAGCTCAGTAAGGACCAGAAAGAGAGTATTGTAACGACAACTCCCAGCGGACAAGATCTTCTGGATCTCATTGGATTTGACGAAGCTTCGATGGCATGACTTCCGAGTATGTATGTTCCTGTGAGCTGATGCCGGGGCACGCTGTGAAGTGAACAAGACGATGCTTTCGTGGAGCAGCGGTAAGGACAGCGCCTGGGCTCTGCACACGATGCGTCAAAACTCCGGCCTTATCGTCGATGGCCTGTTCTGCACCATCAATCAGGAGTTCGAACGCGTTGCCATGCACGCGGTCAGAGTAGCTTTGCTACAAAAACAGGCAGATAGTATCGGCCTTCCGATTCAACTGATCCCGATCCCTCACCCGTGCAGCGATGCCGACTACGCCAGGATCATGGGCGAGTTCGTAGCACGTGAGAATGCCCGCGGTGTGACCGGTTTCGCTTTTGGCGATCTCTTTTTGGAAGACATCCGCGAGTACCGGGAAAAGGCGCTGTCAGGAACGGGTATCACACCGATTTTTCCAATATGGGGAATGGACACCCGGGTGCTCGCGACGGCGATGTTGGACAGCGGATTGCGCGCGCAGATTACCTGTGTTGATCCCAGCCAATTGGCGCCGGAATTCTCAGGGCGCGAGTACAACGCAGACTTCCTGAGGGATCTTCCTCCCGGTGTGGACCCTTGCGGAGAGAACGGGGAATTTCACAGCTTCGCATTTGCTGGTCCTATGTTCGGGCACGAGGTTAAAATCAAGGTTGGGGAGACCACGACCCGAGACAAATTCGTATTTACGGATTTACTCCCTGGGTAGCTTTACATGAGTCTCAAGAAAGTCATCTCCGCCCAGGACGCAATCGCCATCGTACAGGATGAAGATGTACTGGCGACTTCGGGCTACGGAGGCAACGGGACCCCCGATCAGCTCATCGTATCGCTCGAGAAGCGTTTTCTCGAAACCGGTTCACCGAAAAATCTGACTCTGGTTTTTGCGGGTGGCCAGGGTGATGGAAAAGAAAAGGGTCTCAATCATCTGGGCCACGCAGGCCTTCTACAGCGCGTCATCGGCGGTCACTACGGCCTCATCCCCGAAATCGAAAAGTTGGCCGTGGGAAACAAAATCGAAGCCTACAACATCCCCGAAGGGGTTATCACGCACCTGTACCGCGACATTGCTTCCGGAAAGCCGGGAACCTTGTCTCGAGTAGGGCTAGAGACCTTCGTCGATCCCCGGGAAGAGGGGGGCAAGGTCAACGACATCACCACGGAGGACATTGTCGAGCTGGTGGAGCTGGGGGATAAGCAGGCCCTTTTCTACAAGGCGTTTCCGATCAACGTTGCGTTCATCCGTGGGACAACGGCGGATCCGGATGGAAACGTCACCATGGAAAGGGAATCGCTGCTGCTCGAGAATCTTTCCATGGCAATCGCCGCGAAGAATTCCGGCGGATATGTCATCTGTCAGGTCGAGCGCATTGCTCAGGAAGGATCCCTGGATTCCCGACAGGTGAAGATCCCCGGAGTGATGGTCGACTGCGTCGTCGTGGCGGAAGTGCAACACCACATGCAGACCTATGGGACGCAATATAATCCTGCGTATTCCGGTGAGGTGCGTATTCCGCCGCAGACGCTGGATCGGTTGATTCTGGACGAAAGAAAAGTAATCGCCAGACGCGCGGCGCTGGAGCTCGCTCCGAACAGCGTCATCAATCTCGGTATCGGCTTGCCCGACTGTGTTGGCACTATCGCCGGAGAAGAGAAGGTACAGGACCTGATAACGCTGACGGTCGACCCGGGCGTCATCGGGGGTGTGCCCATGGGTGGGCTCGACTTCGGTGCCGCGGTGAACTGCCAGGCCGTTATCGATCACGGCTCGCAGTTTGATTTCATCGACGGAGGTGGGCTGGATTCTGCCTATCTGGGAATGGCCGAGGCGGATCGCTACGGTAATGTTAATGCGAGCCGTTTCGGCCGGCGTCTAACCGGCTGCGGTGGCTTTATAAATATCAGTCAGAACAGTCACAAGGTCATATTTCTCAGCACCTTCTCTTCGTCCGGGTTGGAAATTGAAATTGCCAACGGGCGTGTGCGAATCTTAAAGGAAGGAAAGATCGTAAAATTCGTTGACCGCGTCGGGCAGATTACATTCAGTGGAAGGCACGCGGCGGAGAAAAACCAGGATGTTCTTTACATTACGGAACGCTGCGTATTCAAACTCACCGGTTCCGGTATCGAGCTGACGGAGGTCGCGCCCGGTATCGATATCGAGCGTGACATTCTCAGTAAGATGCCGTTCGCCCCGGAGGTGCGCGATCCCATTGAAATGGACTCCAGTATTTTCCGGCCGGAGCCCATGGGCCTGCGCAGTCGATTTCTCGATATCCACATTGACGACCGGATCAGCTACGATGCCGACAAGAACACCCTGTTCCTGGACTTCGCCGGCATGCGTGTTCGAAATGAGGCCGATTTGGTGGCCATTAAGAAGGCTGTCGACGCAACGCTGGGTCCATTGGGAAAGCGTGTTTATTCGATCGTGAACTACGACCGCTTCGTGGCCGATGACGATATCATTGCTGAATACCTGGATTTGGTGAAGTACGTCGAAGAGAAGTACTACATCAGTGTCTCCCGCTACACCAACAGCGGGTTTCTACGGCTAAAATTGGGCAAAGAGCTTGGCAAACGCAAAGTGTCGTCCCGCATATATGAATCGAGCGAGGAAGCGGCGCAGCACCTGACCGACAAATAGCAGGTGTGCTTGAATTCGGTATACATGGAGACATCCAATGGCGAGTGTTAAACAGCTATTGCAGGGTAAAGGGCATGATGTCTGGTCAATCGGCCCCGAGGCATCCGTATACGATGCCATCGAAAAGATGGCGCAAGAGGAGGTCGGTGCCCTCGTGGTCCTGGAGGGTGAATCACTGGTAGGGCTTATGTCTGAACGCGACTACGCGCGCAAGGTGGTCCTGCAGGGGCGCTCTTCCAGGGATACGAAGATCAAAGACATCATGACCACACGCGTGGCCTACGCCCGCCCCGATCAGAGCGTAGAAGACTGCATGGCCATGATGACCGAGAAACGCATCAGGCATCTGCCGGTAATGGATGGTGACAAGTTGCTCGGGGTCATATCCATCGGTGACCTGGTGAAGTTCATCATCGAAGAGCAGAAACACGTCATCGAGCAACTGGAACAATACATCAGTCGATAAGCACTCGCGCGACGCGATGCGGGGATCGGATTGTCGGCGGACGTAGTTGTGCTGGTGGTCGTGCGGCCAATTGGATAATGTCCCGTTCGGACTCATGAAGCATGTTTTCTGGCTGGTACCTGGCGCCCTTGCCGGGCGAACCGGTCCTGATCGGCATCCTTGGGATGCAGGCGAATTACGCAGCAGCGGAATTGGCGCCGTTCTCTCCGTCAACGACGGTGCCGCATGCCACGTTGAGGATTTTACGGCGCTCGGCATGCGCTATCGTTGTATTCCCTTGTCCGAAAACGCTCCGCCTCGAGACGGCGATATCGAGCACTGCCTCGACGCGCTTCCTCGAGCATATGCTTATGTGCGTGGCGAGATGGACAGACAACGCGCCGTGCTCGTTCACTGCAGATCCGGTAAGGACAGAACGGGGCTGTTCATGTGCTACTTCCTCATCCGGGAATCCGGCATATCAGCCGAGAGCGCGATAGCGGCCGTACGCAGAGCGCGACCCATCGCTCTCAGTGCCGAAGGTTGGCAGGATTTGGCCGCAGCGGTGCTGGAGGCCGCAAGTCGACGGACAGTCGCCGAGTACTGATGGGCACGCTACTATTCGTGCCCTGATTGCCTTGCCAACCAACGGGGACCACACATGCTGATAAAGCATACTCAGCTTCGCGCGATTATCGCTGAAATCTTGCGCCGCGGCGGCAGCGATAACGCAGAAGCCGAGCTGGTCAGCGGGCATTTGGTGGATGCCAATCTTGCTGGTCACGACAGTCACGGTGTCGGCATGATTCCGAAGTACGTCGAGGATCTGCAAGCGGATCTGGTCAAACCCAACGCGCGCCCGTCACTGGTTAAAGACGACGGCGCGGTGATGGTTTTCGATGCTGGTCTCGGATATGGCCGGCCAGTGGCGGAAGAGGCCATGGCGGCGGGCCTGGAACGCTGCCGCGAGACCGGTGTCGTGCTGTTGGCTTTGCGCCGCTGCCATCATCTCGGCCGCATCGGTGCCTACGGCGAACAGAGTATTGCCGCAGGGCTCGTCTCCGTGCATTTCGTCAATGTCACCGATCATCTGCCGCTGGTGGCACCCCACGGCGGCCGCGAGGCGCGTTTTTCCACCAATCCCATCTGTGTCGCCATGCCGGGCACGCCGGCCACCGAGCCGGTAGTCCTGGATATGGCCACCAGCCGCATCGCGTTCGGTAAGGTCAAGGTGGCGCACAACGCGGGTAAGCGGGTACCGGCGGGCAGCCTTATCGATGTCGACGGCGAGCCCACCGACGATCCTGGCGTCATGTTCGCCGATCCACGCGGCTCCCTGCTGACCATGGGTGAGCACAAGGGCTTCGGTCTCGCCCTCATCTGTGATTTGCTGGGCGGTATATTAACGGGCGGCGGCACCATGCAGCCGCAGAACCCGCGCCCCGGGGGTATTGTCAATAACATGCTCAGTGTGATTATCGATCCAGCCCGATTGGTCGACCAGACCTGGCTGAATGCGGAGCTCGATGCGGTGATCGCCTTCGTGAAGTCGTCTGCGCCTCGAAAATCCGGCGGCTCGGTGCTGGTAGCCGGTGATCCGGAACGTCTCATGCGCAGTCAGCGCCACCGGGAAGGCATTCCCATGAATGAGACGACCTGGGAGGAGATCACCTTAGCGGCGCAAAAAGTCGGTATGGCCCGCGAGCAGGTGCAGGACATGCTGGCCTGATCCCGGAATCCCGGCTTAACGCACGATGAGCAGATTCACATCGCAGGAATTGGCGACTTTGCGGGACACACTGCCCATGAGCATGCCCTTGACGCTACCGAGTCCGCGGGTACCCATCACTACCAGGTCAATCTTGTTTCGCTGTGCATAGCTCGCAATGGCATTAGCGGGATCACCGTGGCCGGTGGCTTTGCGCAGGGACTTCACACCTTTGCGTTTCGCCCGCCGCTCGGCGTCGCCGAGAACTTTCTCGGCGACGAAGTCGAGGACATCCTGGCGTGCTTGTCCGATATTTTCGACCTTCGCCATTTTCTTCAGTTCCGGCGGCAACTGCATGTCCCTGATGACGTTCAGCAAATAAAGCGTCGCATCGTGGTTGATCGCCATGTGGGCCGCCAGGCCCACCGCTCGATTGGACGCCGGTGAGCCATCAGTCGTAACCAGGATTCTAGTGATCATGAGCGCGTACCCACCTTGGTTGTACTCGCGGGGACCTTGGCAATTGTGCATCATCCGGGTCAGGATGCGCACCAGAATTTGCCCTGAATTCGATTTCCCGCAGGCCGCGTAGATCAGCGGTTAGTTGGCATAACACCATGTTTCTGTGAAGAATTCCTGGGTTCGCCGTAACCGTGGGATTGAATGATGCATATTTCATTTTCCTCGGTGCGGCGGTATGTTGTCACTAATCCACCAAGCAAGAAACGATCGTGATGATCTCCGCTGTTCGCCCGCTAAGAGAGCGGCGTCGTCCGGGGTAAAGAAATCGATTTCCGTAGCTGGAAATCCGGCTCTGATTTGGAGGAGGTAGACATGTCAGAAACAAAACAACTGAAGAAATTGCTCTCCCGGGGATGGATCAGTCGGCGTGAATTCGTCAAGCGCATGACGGCTTTGGGCATGGTCGCATCCGTGCCTGCCGGAATGCTTGCGTCCATGCCTGCCCACGGCGCGGCAAAAAAGGGCGGTAACTTTCGCGTTGGTCTTGGTCACGGATCGACCACGGACTCTATAGACCCGGCGACTTGGGAGAACGCCTTTACCCAGTTCACCTTCGGATACGGTTCCAACAATCATCTCACCGAAATTCTCCCGGATGGCGGTCTGGGGCCCGAGCTTGCCGAGAGTTGGGAGGCGTCGCCCGACGCTAAGGTCTGGACTTTCAAGCTACGCAAGGGTGCAGAGTTCCACAACGGTAAGACAGTCGAAGCGAGCGATGTCATCGCATCGCTAAACCACCATCGCGGCGAGGATACAAAATCCGGTGGCAAGGGTATCGTCAGCCCGATTACGGATATGAAGGCCGACGGCAAGAACGTGGTTGTCGTTACCCTGAGCGGAGGTAATGCCGATTTCCCGTTCGTGTTGAATGACTATCATCTGGCGATTCAGCCGGGCAACAAGGACGGCAAGATCGATGCTAAATCCGGCATCGGTGCCGGCGCCTATGTCGTCGAGAGTTACGAACCGGGTGTGCGGGCCAAACTGAAGCGTCACAAGAATTATTATCGTACTGATTACGGTCATTTCGACGAAGTCGAGGTTCTCACCATCGCCGACGTGGCGGCGCGCACCAATGCATTGACCACCGGCGAGGTCGATGCCATCGACCGCCTGGATATCAAGACGCTGCATTTGCTCAAGCGCAACAAGAAAATCAGCATCAAAGAGACCAGTGGTACCGCGCACTATACGGCGGCGATGCGCACCGACACGCCACCCTTTGACAACAACGATGTGCGACTGGCCCTGAAGTATGCAGTTGATCGAAAGCCATTGCTGCAAAATGTGCTGCGTGGCCATGGTGTTATCGGTAACGACCATCCCATCGGCCTGTCCAACCGCTACCATGCTAAAGAGCTACCTCAACGGGAATACGATCCGGAAAAAGCCAAGTTCCACCTGAAGAAAGCCGGGTTGAGCAACCTGAAGGTGGATCTGAGCGCTGCGGATGCCGCCTTCGCCGGTGCCGTGGATGCAGCGGTGCTCATGAGGGAGCATGCCGCGAAGGCCGGTATCGACATCAACGTGGTCCGTGAGCCCAACGATGGCTACTGGTCCAACGTGTGGATGAAAAAGCCATGGTGCATGGTTTACTGGGGCGGACGGCCGACGGAAGACTGGATGTTTTCCACCGCGTACGCGGCAGGCGCGGACTGGAACGACAGCTTTTGGTCCCACGAAAGGTTCAACAAGCTGCTGCTTGAAGCGCGTTCGCAGCTGGATGACGCCAAGCGACGGGAAATGTACGTGGAAATGCAACGTATCGTCAGCGACGAGGGCGGCGTTCTCGTTCCCATGTTCAACAATTACGTGTTTGCCACCAGCTCCAAGGTCGGACATGCGGACCAGATGGGCGCGAACTGGGGACTGGACGGCAATCGCGGAATGGAGCGTTGGTGGTTTAAGTCCTGAGACCGGGTTTCAGCGGGCCACGGCCATATGTATAAGCTCGTCAAGCTAGTCGCCCAGCGCCTGGGGCTGGGCGTGCTTGTGTTGTTCGCAGTCTCACTGATTATATTTCTCGGCGTAGAGCTATTACCGGGAGACCTTTGCCAGGAAATCCAGGGGCAGGCGGCGACGCCTGAAACGGTCGCCGCCTGCCGCAAAGAGCTGGGCTTGGATTTGCCCGCTTCTACCCGCTACCTGAACTGGCTCGGCAACATCGCACAAGGCGATTTTGGCGTATCGTTGGCCAACAAGCGGCAGATCTCCGAGCTGATTGGCGTACGCTTGAGCAACACGCTGTTTCTAGCGGTCGTTGCCGCCATCATCTCGGTGCCGCTGGCGCTGGTGCTGGGCATTCTGGCGGCCCTATACCGTAATTCCTGGTTCGACCGGGCGATCAACGTGATCACGCTTTCGTCGATCTCATTCCCGGAATTCTTCGTCGCCTATATTCTAATTCTGGTCTTCTCGGTGACTCTGGGCTGGTTTCCGAGCCTCTCCAACGTGAGTCCGGATACGGCCTTCTGGGATCGGGTTTACAGAATCATACTGCCTGCCACCACCCTGACCCTGGTGGTGGTCGCGCACATGATGCGCATGACGCGCGCAGCGATCATCAACCTGCTCGCAAGCCCCTATATTGAGATGGCCAACCTCAAGGGGATGAGCCGCTCGCACATTATCCTGCACCACGCGCTGCCGAACGCGTGGGCACCCATTGTCAACGTCATCGTCATCAACCTCGCCTACCTGATTGTCGGCGTCGTCGTGGTCGAGGTGGTATTCGTGTATCCGGGGCTCGGCCAGCTGATCGTGGATTCCGTGCAGAAGCGAGATATTCCGGTGGTCCAGGCCTGTAGTCTGATATTCGCCGCGACTTATGTTCTGCTCAATTTGACAGCGGACGTGCTGTCCATCGTCACCAATCCGAGATTGCTGCACCCGAGATGAGCGACGCAAGCGAATCAACCGTCGGTCAGACGGCGGACGCCGTCCCGCCAAAGCCGCCCCGGCAACGTAAGCTCGCCGATGCCTGGCGTGAGCTGAAGAAGGCCCCCTTGAGCGCGAAATTCGGGCTCCTGGTCATCGCCTTTTACGTCTTCGTCGCGCTGTTTGCGCCGGTTTTGACGCCCTATGGCGAATCCGAGATCGTCGGCGCCGAGTTCGAGGAGTGGGGCGAGCAGTTTACGCTTGGTACGGACAATCTCGGCCGCGACATGCTGACGCGATTGCTGTACGGGGCGCGCAACACCGTAGGCATCGCTTTCGTCACCACCTGCCTCGCGTTTTTGATCGGCGGCGTGGCCGGTATCCTCGCGGCGGCTCTCGCGGGCTGGGTGGACCAGGTCTTGAGCCGCATTGTCGATGTCATGATGGCGATCCCGGCGTTGATTTTCTCGCTGCTGCTGCTGACCATTTTCGGCACCTCGATTCCAGTCCTGATCGTCATCATCGCGGTGCTGGATTCCACTCGTGTATTCCGGCTGGCGAGAGCAGTGAGCCTGAACGTCGTGGTGATGGATTTCGTCGAAGCCGCCCGGCTGCGGGGCGAAGGCATCGGTTGGATAACGATCCGCGAAGTCCTGCCGAATATCATGCCACCGCTGGTAGCGGAGTTCGGGCTGCGCTTCTGCTTCGTGTTCCTGACAATCGCGGCGCTCAGCTTCCTCGGTCTCGGCATTCAACCGCCCACCGCCGACTGGGGCAGCATGGTGCGTGACAACGCGACTCTGATTACTTACGGGGATGTGACTCCGCTGTTGCCGGCGGCGGCGATCGCGCTGTTGACGGTGGGCGTCAACTTCGTCGTCGACTGGTTCCTGCACAAGACGAGCGGATTACGTGATGAGCAGTAGCGACAGCAGTAAGGCGAGCGGTGATCTGCTGCTGGAGATGCGCGGCCTGCGTATCGAAGGGCAAAGCGGTGACGAATGGCAGGAAATCATCAAGGGAATCGACATCACGCTGCATCGCGGCGAAGTACTGGGCCTCATTGGCGAGTCCGGTGCGGGAAAATCCACCGCGGGCCTGGCGGCCATGGGTTACGCGCACCCCGGGTGCCGGATCAGCGGCGGCTCGATCGTCTTCGACGGCATGGACCTGATGGCAGCCAGCGAAGAAGAAAAACGCAAGCTGCGCGGCGTAAAAATCGCCTATGTGGCGCAAAGTGCCGCCGCGTCATTCAACCCTGCACATAAGCTGATCGAGCAGTTCGCCGAGATCCCCGTCAAGCACGGCAAGAGTACCAGGGACGAGGCGGAAGCCGATGCAAAGGATCTCTACGGGCGGCTATTGCTTCCCGATCCGGACGGCATTGGTTATCGCTATCCCCACCAGGTATCGGGCGGGCAGCTGCAGCGCGCGATGACGGCCATGGCGTTATCCTGCCGCCCGGATCTCATCATCTTTGACGAACCGACCACGGCCCTCGATGTCACGACCCAGATCGAAGTGCTGGTCACCATTCGCGACATCGTCGATCAATTCCAAACGGCGGCCATCTACATTACCCACGACTTGGCGGTGGTGGCGCAGATGTCGGACAGGATCATGGTTCTTCGACACGGTGAATTGGTTGAGGAAGCCGATACCGATGCCATGATGTCCAACCCGCAGAAAGACTATACCAAGACTCTGTGGGCCGTTCGTTCGTTCAAGAAGCAGGCGACTGGCAGCTATACGGATTCACGCCCGCTGATCGAAGTCGACCACGTAACGGCGGCCTATGGGCCCCTGACCGTGCTGCACGATATTTCCTTCGAGATACACCGTGGCCAGACCGTCGCGGTGGTGGGGGAATCCGGCAGCGGTAAGAGCACTGCCGCGAGGGTAATCACGGGACTGCTGCCGCCAACGCGCGGGCGGGTGCTGGTCAATGGCGAGGCGCTTCCCGGCGACTATCGCAAGCGCGCGAAGGACCAGCTGCGCCACGCGCAAATGATTTACCAGATGGCGGATACGGCTGTGAACCCGCGCCACCGGATCCGCGAGATCATCGGACGGCCGTTGTCTTTCTATCTCGGCATGAAAGCCGAGAAGCTCGAAAACCGTATTCGTGAGCTGCTGTCGTTGATCGAGCTCGAGCCCGATCAGTTCATCGACCGTTTCCCCTCTGAGCTCTCCGGCGGACAGAAACAACGCGTCTGTATCGCGCGTGCACTGGCGGCGGAGCCGGAGTTCATTATCTGTGACGAGGTGACCTCGGCGCTGGATCAGATTGTCGCGGAAGGCATTCTGAAGCTTCTCGATCGCATTCAGCGCGAGCTGAATCTCGCCTACATGTTCATTACCCACGATCTCGCGACGGTCCGTGCCATCGCCGATGAGGTGGTCGTGATGTTACAGGGGCGCATCGTCGAGCAGGGTCCGTGCGAGGAAATGTTCACTCCCCCGCATCACGAGTATACTGATCTGCTGCTGTCCTCGGTCCCGGAAATGGACCCGACCTGGCTCGACCAGCTCATGGAAAGGCGGCGCGCCGAAGGTGCCATGGCGTCGACCTCGACTTCGTGAAAGCTATTTGGGAAAATTGACCGGGACTTCAGCACAAGTATCCAGTCACAAAGACTGCCAGGCTCGGTTGACCGCGCCTTTACCATATAGCTGACCTTGAAAAGGAATCTGTCATGACTAGCGTTTCCCGACTCGAGTCCATCTACAAGGATCTGGAGAAGGAGCATCAACGGGTCATAAAGCAGATGGGTCGTCTGCGTGCCAGTGTTGGCGTGACCGATATGGTGCCATTGCTCGATGAGCTGCGAACCTTGCTAATCGTCCACTTCGCCCGTGAGCAACTCCCGGATGGCTTCTACGATGCGCTCGGCGCTCTCGCCGAGTCCAGGCGCGACGAGCTGCAGACCTTGATTGACGAGCATGCAGCTATTCTTTCGCACCTCAATGAGACGCTGGCACGAGCGAAGGACGCGGGCGGGGTCGACGAGTCGGATTTGCTGGATCGCGTTTCGAATCTGCTTGAGCAGTTAAGCGACCACGAACAGAAAGAGCATCAATTCGCAGTCGATGTTCTCGGTGCGGAGTCGGGTGTTACCTGAGTAGCGGTTTCCGATTCTCGCTCCCGCCTGGTGTTACTCCGTCGCCAAGGCTTGAGCAATTCACTTGTGCTGCGCATACTCGCTCCTCGCTGAATTCAGCGGTCCGGAGAAACATTCATGGCGGGTATCAGAAAGGCGGCGGTCGTCGGCGCGGGCACCATGGGGTCCGGCATCGCCAGTCATCTGGCCAATGCCGGTGTGCCGGTGGTGATGCTCGACGTGGCGGCTCTGGGTGATGGCGGCCGTAACCGGCTCGCCGAGCACGCCGTAGAGCGGCTGCTGAAGTCGAGCCCGCCGGCATTCATGCACCCGGATCTTGCGCAGCTGATTACGACGGGGAACATCGAAGACGACCTGTCGCTGATTGCCGATGCAGACTGGATTACGGAGGCAATCGTCGAGCGCCTCGACGTCAAGAAAGCCCTCTACCAAGCCATCGACAAGCTGCGTGCGCCGGGGTCCATCGTGTCTTCGAACACATCGACGATCCCGTTGGCAATGTTGACCGACGGCATGCCTGAATCTTTGAAGCGCGATTTCTGCATTACGCATTTTTTCAACCCTGTGCGCTACATGCGTCTGCTGGAGATCGTCAAGGGGCCGAATACGCGATCCGATGTCATCGAGACGTTGAGCGAGTTTTGCGACGTGGCGCTCGGCAAGGGCGTCGTGCCGTGCAATGACACCCCCGGGTTTCTCGGCAACCGCGTCGGGGTATTCGCGCTGCAGGCGGGACTCGTGGAAGCCGAGCGAGCAGGGCTCACCGTGGAAGAGGCCGATGCGATCATGGGGCGTCCCATGGGCATACCGAAGACTGGTGTGTTCGGCCTTTACGATCTCATTGGTCTCGATCTCATGCTCGATGTAGTCGCCAGCCTGCGCGGCGCGCTGGCCGATGACGATCCCTTTCAGGACGTCGCCGACGGGATTCCCGCTGTTGCCGAGCTGGTGGCCCGCGGCCACACCGGCAACAAGGGCGGCGCGGGTTTCTATCGCGAAGTGCATGGCGACGGCGAGTCGCGCCGCGAAGTGTTGGATCTGAGCGGCGGTGAGTACCGGCCGGCAAGACGCCTGCAACCGGCCGCCGCCGAAGCCGGGGAGCGCCGCGGCTTGCGTGCGCTGGTGGAGTATCCCGACGAACACGGGCGCTTCGCCTGGCGGGTGCTGGCGCGCACCTTGTCCTACGCGGCGTCGCTGCTGCCCGAGGTGGGGGAAGACATCGTACCCGTGGACGAAGCCATGAAGCTCGGTTACAGCTGGTCCCGCGGGCCCTTCGAGATGATCGACGAGCTGGGTGTTGCATGGTTCCGCGACCGGTTGCGTGCCGAAGGCATGACGGTGCCCGGGATTCTGGACACGGCCGATGCTTCACCGCTCTACCGCAAGGCGGGGGACCATGTAGAGCACCTGGGTTATGATCGCCGCTACCATCCCGTCACCCGTGCCCCCGGGGTAGTTCGCCTGGGCGATTTCAAGCGCATAAGAACCCCGGTCATCAGCAACGACGCGGCGAGTCTCTGGGATGTGGGCGATGGCGTCGCCTGCCTGGAGTTTCACACCAAGGCGAATGCTCTATCCCCGGATTCCATGATGTTACTGCGCGAATCTCTGGCCGTCGTCGAAGGATCTTTCACCGCCATGCTGGTGCACAACGACGCCCCCCACTTCTCCGTTGGATTCAACCTGGACTTCGCTCTCAGCAATGCTAAGAAGGGCGCCTGGGATGCCCTGGACACGGCGTTGCGTGAGTTTCAGGAAACCACGGCAGCCATCAAATATGCGCCGTTTCCCGTGGTGGCGGCGCCGGCGGGCACGTCACTGGGCGGAGGTTTCGAGGTGCTCCTGCACTGCGACGCACTGCAGGCCCATGGGAATATCGTCATGGGGCAGGTGGAAACCCTCGTGGGCCTGGTGCCGTCCGGCGGCGGCTGCAAGGAGCTGCTGCATCGCTGGTGTGCCGACGCCGAGGACGCCGATGGGATCGCCGCCGGCGCGTTGCGGGTGTTCGAGCTTATCGGCATGGGCAAGACCGCGGCCTCACCCATGGAGGGCGAGCCCTACCGCTTTTTTCTGCCCCGGGATCGCAGCACCATGAACCGCGACCGTTTGCTGGGCGAGGCCAGGAAACGTGCCCTGGAGATGGCGCCAGACTACGCGCCGCCGGCGAAGACCGGCATTCCCGCCGCTGGTCCGCAGGGGCGGCGGGCCATGCAGGAATTGCTCGATAAACTCGATGCACGCGGTATCACCACGCCCCACGACCTGGTGGTCGGGGCACATCTCGCAGAGGTTCTCTGTGGCGGTAGCGCTTCGGCGGGTGAGATAGTCAGTGACGACGATCTTTGTGCACTCGAGCGCCAGGCCTTTCTCGCACTTGCCGGCACGCCGGCGACCGTCGCCCGCATCGAACACATACTGAGCGAGGGCCGCCCTTTGCGAAATTAACTCCGCCCCGGCCCGGCGGATCGTCAGCGCATCACGAAGGGATCCGGTACCTCGTCGGAGGTGGAGATCCACACGCTCTTGGTCTGCATGTATTCGTGGATCGCCTCCTGGCCGTTCTCCCGTCCCAGACCACTGCGCTTGTAGCCGCCGAAGGGTGTCGTATAACTGAACGCGCGATAGGTGTTCACCCACACGGTCCCCGCCTGCAGGCGTTCCGACATCCTGATGGCACGGCGTATGTCCTCGGTCCAGACGCCGGCGGCGAGGCCGAAGATCACGTCGTTGCCGATTTCCAGCGCTTCATCCTCGTCGCGGAAGGGAATCACCGAAAGTACCGGCCCGAATACCTCTTCCTGAGCGATGCGCATGGAGTTCTTCACCCCCGTGAACACCGTCGGTTCCACGAACCAACCGTCGCCGCACTCCGGGCGCGTGGCCTTGGCGCCGCCCAGCACGGTTTCCACGCCCTCACTCTTGGCGATATCGATGTAACCGAGCACCTTCTCGTATTGCATCAAATTCGTCACCGGTCCGACCTGGGTGTCGTAGTCCATGGGATTGCCCATGCGGGCGGTCTTCGCAAAGTCGACGAGCTTGTCGACGAACTCATCGTGAATACTCTCCTGCACCAGCAGGCGCGAGCCGGCGATGCAGGTCTGACCGGTGGCGGCGAAGATCCCGGATACGACGCCCTTGACCGCGTTCTCCATCTTGCAATCGTCGAAAACAATATTCGGTGACTTACCGCCGAGCTCCAGGCTCACCCGCTTGATGTCCCGGGCCGCCTCGCAGTAGACGTGGGCGCCGGTCTTCGATGAGCCGGTGAAGGCCACTTTGCGCACCAGCGGGTGCTTCACCAACGGCTCGCCGGCCTCGGGCCCGTATCCGGTTACCACGTTGATAACCCCATCCGGGAAGCCCGCTTCCTCGAACAATTTCATCAACGCCAGGGTGGACGCGGAAGTGTACTCGGAAGGTTTGACCACCAGGGTATTGCCCGCCGCCAGGGCCGGCGCCACTTTGAGTCCAAACAGCAGCACTGGCGAGTTCCACGGCGTGATGGCGGCGCACACCCCCAGGGGCTCGTGGCGCGTGTAGTTGAAGGCATCCTTGTCGCTGGGGATCACCGCCCCTTCGATCTTGTCCGCGAGGCCACCGTAGTAGTAGTACCACTGGGGTGTGTACTTGAGTTGACCGGCCATCTCGCTGATGAGCTTGCCGTTGTCCTGCACCTCGATAGCGGCAAGCTTCTCGGCATCCCTGGCGATCAGATCGCCCAGCCTTCTCAACAGCAGGCCGCGCTGGGAGGCGTGCATCTTCGGCCAGTCACCGGAGATGAACGCGCGCTGGGCTGCTTGCACGGCACGCTCCACGTCGTCCGCGTTCCCCCGGGGCACCAGAGTCCACGCCTTGGCGGTATAGGGGTCGAAGCTCTCGAAGTATTCACCAGAGCCGGAATCGGTCCAGTCGCCGTCGATAAACATCTGCAGACGGGGCAAGCTGTCGGTTTCGCTCATTGCCCTGGCCATGTGAGTACCCTCCCGTGGATGCTGTAGTAACCGGGCCAGTGTATCATCTTGCCGCTGCGGGCTTCACGGAGCGGGCCGGTCTACCGACAACCGGCCGCGCCGCCGCCGGCATTTTTCCTGGGCATAGGCTATGAGCGCGGAATCATCGGCGGCGAGCAACACGCGACGCGTCCTGGTAGCCATCACCGGCGCCAGCGGGTCCATCTACGGCGTGCGTTTGCTCGAACTGATGCGCCCGCTGCCCGACGTGGAAACCCACCTGATTCTCAGCAAGGCGGGCCGCGTTACGCTGGCCGCCGAATGCGATCGCAGTGCCGGTGAAGTAGAGGCCCTGGCCGATACGGTCCATGCTCCGGGCAACATCGCCGCGCCGCCGGCCTCGGGCTCGTTCCGCGTGCACGCCATGCTCATTGCCCCCTGTTCCATCCGCACAGCGTCCAACATCGCCAGCGGCAATACCGGCGATCTCATCAGCCGCGCTGCCGACGTCATGCTCAAGGAACGCCGCCTGCTGATCGTGGGCATACGCGAAACACCACTGCATCTGGGCCATCTGGAAACCTTGACCCAGCTGTCACGCCTCGGCGCGGTGATATTCCCGCCGGTGCCCGGTTTTTATTCCAAGCCCACGGAAGTAAGCGACATAGTGAATCAGACGTGTATGAGGATGCTCGATCAGGTTGGGGTGGAGATAGATGTTGCTGTCCGGTGGGGGGAGTGACAAATTGGTGCCCAAATTGGTGCCGGAGTTGACCTAATTGCCCTGGCTAGGGCAATTAGGTCAACTCCGGCACCATGGTCGCCATGGTCGTTACATGAAGGGGTTGGGGTTCCAGACGATTTCCCATAGGTGGCCGTCGGGGTCGGAGAACCAGGCGGTGTAGCCGCCCCAGCCGACTGTGTGGGGTGGGTTAACGACGGTGGCGCCGGCTTGTTCGGCTGCGCGGGTGGTCTGGTCCACTTCTTCTTTGGATGCGACGTTGCAGGACAGGGTGACGCCGGAGAAGCCTTGCCCGTCTGGTGGGATGTTGGCGTAGCTGGCCAGGGCCTGGCGGGGGAACAGCGCGAGCCAGGTCCCGTGGAGCTGGAAGTAGATCACCGGTGGTTTGTCGTCGCGGATCGGCAGGCCGAGGCCGTCCCGGTAGAAACGTGTTGCCTGCTCCATGTCGGCAACGCCGAGGGTGATCACACTGATGCGCGGTTGCATGAAATCTGTCCCCTGTTGTTCCAGGGCATTATCGGCAAGCAGCCAGGGGGCCAGCAAGTGTCGATTGACAAACCCTGGCGATAATCCTATGAAGTGACCTCTCTCCAGGAGATCCTGAGCCAATGAAATCCGAACACATCCTCGCGCGGCCACCCCTGGTTCTCAGCCAGGAGCAGCGCGAGTCTTACTTCGAAAACGGCTATTTGCTGCTGGAAGGGTTCGTCTCCCGCGAGTGGCTGGATCGCATCTGGGAGGTCAGCAACGGGTTCATCGAGCGCAGCCGAGAGCTGACCAGGTCCGACGCAATGCTGGCGCTGGATCCCGCCCACAGCGCCGATAATCCGCGTTTGCGCCGTCTCATCGATCCCACCGAGCATCACCCGCTCTACTGGGATTATGTGAGCCAGGGCCCGTTGGTGGATGTCGCCGAGGATCTCCTGGGACCGGCCTTCAAGTTTCATCACTCCAAGCTCAACTTCAAATGGTCGTCGGGCGGTGAGGAAATCAAGTGGCATCAGGACATCCAGTTTTATCCCCACACGAATTACGCTGTCGCCGCATTCGGACTGTACATGAGCGATGTGGATGACGAGATGGGCCCCATGGGAGTGATTCCCGGCAGCCACAAGGGGGAGATTCACGATCAGTACGACGAGCATGACCAATGGGTAGGACATATCAGCGACAGTGCCCTCGAGCGCGTGGAATTGGACAAGGTTAAATGGCTGACCGGGCCAGCGGGGTCCGTGACCGTGCACAACTGCCGAACGGTTCACGGGTCGTTGCCCAATATGAGCGACCGCGGCCGTCCGTTGTTGCTGCACACCTACAGTGCCGCGGATGCGTTGCCGTTGACTCCCCGAGCTACGCAAACGCGCCACGAAGGCCGCTTGATTCGCGGTGCACCGGCGCGCTGGGTCGAATTCGATTCCGATCCATGCCAGCTGCCGCCGGACCGCACCAATCAGCCCGGCGTCACCATCTTCAGCTCGCAGAATCGGGAACCCTCGGTTTGAGTATGTCCGATTCGTGCCGAACTCGCTGACACTGGTCTAACGCATGCCGGCAAAACCATTGTCACTACCGACTCTCGGTTGGAGAGAGTGGGTGGCGTTACCAGACCTGGGTATTCCGAGAATAAAATGTAAGGTGGACACGGGTGCGCGATCCTCCGCGCTACACGCCTTTTTTCTCGAACCATTCGAGATGCACGGCAAACAGTGCATTCGCTTTGGTATCCATCCTCTGCAACGACGTACGGATCGTGAGTGCATTTGCACTGCGGACGTGCTCGACCAACGCATTGTCACTGACTCGGGTGGGCATCGCGAGCAGAGGTATGTAATAGAAACTACCGTCGCCCTCGGTGACGAAGCCTGGTCTGCCGAGATTACGCTCACCGACCGTGATACGATGCGTTTCAGGATGCTGCTCGGCCGCACGGCCATAAGAAACAAGTTCGTCGTCAATCCGGCATCTTCCTATCTGGTGGGCAAGCCGAAGCGGGATTCCGGAGGCTGAACAAAATGCGAATCGCGATCCTGTCACGAAATGCTTCACTGTATTCAACGAGTCGGTTGGTGGAAGCCTGCGAGCAGCGCGAACATACTGTTGATGTATTGAATACTTTGAAATGTTATATGGACATTGCCGCGCATCGCCCAAGCGTACATTATCGGGGAGATGAACTGGCCCCCTATGATGCGGTAATTCCCCGCATCGGCGCATCCGTGACCTTTTATGGCGCCGCCGTGCTGAGACAATTCGAAATGATGGGCTCTTATCCGCTGAATGAGTCGGTAGCGATTACGCGTTCCCGTGACAAGCTTCGTTCTCTGCAAATTATGGCGCGCGCGGGAATCGGTTTACCTCTTACTGGCTTTGCCAATTCGCCCGACGACACCAGAGATTTGATCAAGTTGGTCGGTGGTGCACCGTTGGTAGTGAAATTGCTCGAGGGAACCCAGGGCAAAGGCGTCGTGTTGGCGGAAACGCACAAAGCGGCGGAGAGTCTCATCGATGCGTTTCGTAACCTCGATGCCAACTTCCTGGTCCAGGAATTCATCAAGGAGGCAGGCGGTGCGGACATTCGCTGTCTCGTAATTGGCAACAAGGTCGTGGCGGCTATGAAACGGCAAGCGAAAGAGGGCGAGTTTCGATCCAACTTGCATCGCGGGGGAACGGCATCGCTCATTCGATTGACGCCCGAGGAGCGCTCGACGGCCGTTCGCGCGGCAAAGAAGATGGGATTGAATGTTGCAGGCGTCGACTTATTGCGATCCAACCACGGCCCAGTGGTGTTGGAGGTAAATTCCTCACCGGGCCTGCAGGGAATCGAATCTGCTACGGGCAAAGACGTCGCAGGCCTGATCATTCAGTTCATTGAAAAGAACGCCAAGCCCAATAAGACTCGCACCCGCGGGAAGGGATAAGCCGAGTGGTGGACGAGCTTCTTATTAACGGGGAGAGCATTCCCCCGGGAACAAGCACGACTTTGGAGCTGCCGCTCCCCCACCTTTATACCCGAACGCCCATGACCATGCCTGTGCACGTGCGCCGCGGACGACGTGCCGGTCCGAGTTTATTCGTGTGTGCGGCCGTGCACGGCGATGAACTGAACGGCGTCGAAATAATACGCCGGCTCATGAAACGCCGCGCACTATCGAGAATTCGCGGTACGATCATTGCCGTGCCGTTTGTGAACGTGTACGGCGTCATTGACCGATCGCGGTACTTGCCGGACCGCCGCGATCTGAACCGCTCCTTTCCGGGCTCCGGCCGCGGTTCACTGGCGGCACGGCTCGCCGATTTGTTCATGAACGAAATTGTGGCCCACTGCACCCATGGCATCGATTTACATACCGGCGCTCTGCACCGCGGTAATTTGCCCCAGGTGCGCGGCAATTTGGACGACGAAGAGACTCTGCGCCTGGCTGGTCTGTTTGGCGTTCCCGTTCTCATCAATGCCGATTTGCGCGATGGGTCCCTGCGTGAGGCGGCCGCGGCCCGTGGGATCCCCATGCTCCTTTATGAAGCCGGGGAAGCGCTGCGCTTCGATGAGGTATCCATTCGTGCCGGTGTTCAAGGGATTCTCAACGTAATGCGGGGTCTCGATATGTTAGCGCCGACTCGCGGCAGAAAGAGACCCACCCATGAGCCCTTCGTGGCGCGCTCGAGTGCATGGGTGCGGGCACCGGCAAGTGGTATATTTCGCGGTACGGTATCTCTGGGCGCCCACGTGAAGAACAACGAGCTTCTCGGGACCATAGCCGAGCCCGTTAGCGACACCGAGAGCGAGGTGCGCGCTTCCCGCGGCGGCATCGTCATCGGGCGCAGCAATCTGCCCCTGGTGCTCGAGGGAGAGGCGCTTTTTCACATCGCCGGCTTTGAAGACCTGCGTGAAGTCGCCGAACAGGTTGAAGAATTCCAGAGCAGCCACGAGGAGGAAATTGAAAGTGGCGGCGAGCCAGGTATTGTTTGAGGAAACGTGATGGATGCCAAACTCGAAATCTTGACCGCACTGCTGGGCGCCGAAACCCTCGATGAGTTCTTCGGCGACTGCTGGCCGGACGGTATCTTTGTGGCCCGCGGCGACAAGCAGCGCCTGCCCGCAGCGTTGTTGGACGAGGAACTCAACCAGTTCGACGCTCTATCGCGACGCTACAAGGGCGTCGTGTCTTTCTTCGGTGACGCCAAATCCGCGCATATGGTTCCCGTCGAAGGTATCGAGGCGGCTGCGCCCTACCGCTGCGGACTTTCGGTTTACCTGACTGACGTCGGGCCATACTTTCCCGAGATGGAACGCCTGGTCAGGAAGCTGGAGCGCGAGCTCGGCCTGAACGAGGGATGCGCCCGTGCCGGCGTATTCGCCTCGCCGACCAGCGGCGGCATAAGCTGCCACTACGATTCCGTCGATGTGTTCTCCATTCAACTGCGCGGCACGAAGAAATTCGACCTGGCGCCGGTGAAGGAGCTGCGCCACCCCTGGGGCTTCCAATACATTACGGGCAGCAGGCCCATAGACGATCTCTATCCCCAGGCTACCGAGGGATTCCCGGATTGGGAGAACGTCGAATTTCAAACCGTGGAAATGACACCGGGCACGGTGCTGTACATGCCGCGTGGCACATGGCATCGCACCGAGGCCGCGGGTGATTCCATCGCCGTAAGTATCGGCATGGAACCGCCGAGCGCAGCAGAGTGCGTCCTCGAGCAGTTGCGTTTGTTGTTGCTTCAGGACCCGGCGTGGCGCAAACCTCTTTACGGTGCCTGGGGTACCGGCAGCATGCGCAACGCGGCGCTCGACCGGGCGACTGAACTCCTGGCGGAACTCCCGGGTCTTGCTTCGACACTCGACACTGAGTATTTGGCGGCGCCGAAGTCATCAGAGCACCGGCGCGTTTCACTCATGAGTGCCCGGAGCCGCGTGCAACGTACTCCCAACACATCGCTGATTCTGGCGGACCCACCCGCTGATAGCACCGAGGAGGACAGTCTTGTTGCAAAGATCGAGGTAAACGATCGCAGCACCAGGCAAATTATGTCCGAGATCGAGATGCCATCCAGGTGTGCGCCGATATTGCGTTGGATCGACGAGCAACGGAGCGCTTTTCAGGTGTCGGATCTGGTCGCGAAATTCCCCGAGCTTGCTGAAGATCAGCACTTGCAACTAGCTCAGACCTTAACGGGCGCCGGGCTGTTGAAGGTTTTGTGGTTTCCCAAGCTGGAAATGAAGTAAGAAAAAAAAGGAAAAAAAGGGGACAGATCTATTTTTACTATTTTTCCTTTAAGGAAAAATAGTAAAAATAGATCTGTCCCCTTTTTTTCTTCTACAGGTCCAAACGCGCAATTTCCGTGACGCCCTGCTTGATGTTGTCTTTCGCCACGCCTTCCATGGCTTTCGTGAGTCGCCCGGAGAAGCTTACATCGGAATCGCTGGATGCCGTGTAGGTGGAGCGGAGAGCCTGCTGCCAGACAATTTCTCCCGTCAACTGGTTGGTCAATGTCCAACCGGTTTCCATTGTTACCGAGGCACTGCCGCCGTAAGGTGGTTGCTGCACGTTGAAAATAATCACGCTGAGCTCGTAGTTACCAGCCTTGTCTCTTTTTACCTTGGCGAAGGTTTCGGTTTTGATTAAGGTCTTCGTGATCGCTTCATCGAAGGCATCGTTGGCGATTTGCGGCGTGCCGGTGGGATCGGTGGCGCGGCCTCCGGTGACTTCGACGTTGACGGAATAAGGGTGGGTCTTATCGGCGCTGGCCGTCTCGGGAATCATGGCTTCGGTTGCGGCGGGGGTGGCGCAGCCGCTGAGCAGGCAGGTCCAGGCAAGCAGCGACAGGGTTGCGAAGCGGACTGGCTGTGCCGTAGTCATGAATCGCATTACGGACATGCGTCAAAAATACACGAACAACTTTCAGAAATACAGTGGCTTATAGAATTCGAAGCGATGAGGCTGCGGTCCCGCGGAGTTCGGCCGCCGCCACCCTAACCGGCGTAAAAGCCTTCCACTTCCACCAGCAGATTCTCCCGGCACAGGTCGCCGCCAAGGTAAATCACCGGCACATCGTCGCCTAGATGTTCATGAATGTGATGGCGAATCGCCCCATGTTCCTGCTCATGGCGAACGTAAACCTTGAGCTGGGAGAGTTCGGCCAGGGTGTGGATAGCGACTCCGTGCTGGGATTCGGCACGATGGACCAGAGTGCGCATGTTTCGCAGACTTTCCGTCAATTGCGGAAGCACGTTATCGCCGTGCCGTGACTCGTGCCCGATGATGCTCGCGGTTCCCGATATGTAAAGATGCTTTTTGACTCCCCACTCCTTGACCATCGCCCGGGAGAATGCGGGGCTCTTGGGGCCGTACTGGGGAGGGTAGTGAAAAGCGCTCACCTGGCGCGGATTCTCCACCTGGATCCCGGCATCCCGCGCGGCGAGATAGTAGATGAGAAGCTTGCTCGACGCACTGCCAACGCCGCTGGCGGCGGGGAGTTGATGCTCAGGGAAAACGAATTTCTCGAGGCTGGCGTGCCGGCCGGAGCAGAAGCGCTTATAGCGCTCCACGCCGTTGTCGTCGCCATTAATATCCGGAATGTAGTTCCAGATTCTCAAGTAGTTGGGGAAGCCCATTTCGCCGGCAACCGGCAGGAAGCTTTCGTAGGCCCGGCGCGTGGCCTCCTCGAGGCTGGGGAAATCTCCTTCATCGACGCTCAGCTGTCCGAACAGCACCTGGTCATTTTTGCTATAGGATACCGGGCCGCGAATGCCGGATTCTACCGGCGTCGTGCTTTTCCAGACTTCCACCAGCGGGGTGGAGCCGAGTTGAGGCAGCCCGACGGCGATACGGCGCGGATCCGTCTCCCCGTTGCCGTCGACGTTGCCGAACTCGATTAACGCGAGCACGTTCCGGTCGTCGAGCAGCTCCCCTATGTTGGTCGGGGATGTGAAAATTGTCGAAAATGGTTGCATGTCAACGCTGTCGATTCAGTTAATCTACCAAGGGGGTCAGTCTCCCCGGATCTCCAGTGGCGGTGCCGGGAGCCTCGACGCCGGTACCATAGGGTGCAGGGGGGAATCCTATGGGGCCTCTGTATGGAACGCAATGCGCCCGGCTCGGTATGTCCGGGCTCGGGGCCGGGGATCTGCGCTTGGAATGCCGCCGTCCGCCCCGGCGGGCCCGTATCCCGGGCGCAATCGGGGTAGTCGGCCCCCGGGGCCCCTGTGATATATTTCCCGAGCGCGATTGGCGCAATCGATTGACGTTCATCCATGGCAGATTCATCAGCGTTAGAATTGGAAGTCGCGCAGACTATTGTCGACGCTTTGAACCTCGAGGATATTCGTGCCGAGGGCATTGACCCGGAGGAGCCGTTATTTCGCGACGGGTTGGGCCTCGATTCCATCGATGCCCTGGAGATAGCATTGGCAATATCGATGAAGTATGGTTTCCAGATTCGATCGGACGACAATGACAACTCCCGGATCTTCGCCTCATTAAGGTCATTGAGCCATCACGTTGAGGAAAACCGCGTCAAGTAACGAGCGTTCCAAGCTCAAGATCGTCCTGATCGCCATCGCCCTGTTTATCTATCCTGCTTTTATCCACTTGTCCGTCGCCTTCCATCGCCCGCTGCTCATCACCGGCATGTGGCTTGCCGCGTCGGCTGTCGGACTGGTGGTGGCGATCCGGCGTGGGCGCGCCGCCTGGTCGCTGTTGTTCGGGGTCCTGTTGACGTCTGGAATCGCTTTGTGGTCGTGGGGAGACGCCATCGACCTCCTGTATTTGCCGCCAGTGCTGATCAATATTGCCTTGATGGTTGTATTCGGCAGAACGCTTCTGTCCGGCGCGACGCCGTTGGTCGCTCGAATAGCTTCCCTGTGGCGTGGACCACTGGATCCGGCACTCAGCCTGTACACGCGCCGGGTAACTATCGCTTGGACCGTTTTTTTCGCGCTGATGGTAGCCGAATCAATCGTGCTTGCGCTGTTTGCGCCACTGCACATCTGGTCGTTGTTCACAAATTTTCTGAACTATATATTCGTTCTGCTGTTTTTCGTTGTCGAGTACCAGCTGCGCTTGATTCGCCTCCCTAACCACGAGCATTTGAGCTTTCGTGCCTTTTGTCATCTAGTGGCAACCACGGATCTGCGAACTCTAGGCCGATAATCGAAAATGAATATGCCGGACGCCACCTACTATCCGTTGTTGACTCATGGCCCCGGCCAGTGTGTTGCCATCTGGCGTGACCAGGCGGTGAGTCGCGAAGTGTGTCTTGCGCATGTTCGCCAGCTTGCCGAACAATTGCCCGAGGCACGCTTCGCCATCAACCTTTGTAACGACCGGTACGTGTTCATGATTGCCCTGGCGGCGGCCATGATTCGTGGTCAGTGCACACTTTTGCCGCCAGGACGGGCGCCCAAGCTCATCGAGGAGCTTGCTGCGGATTACGCGGGCAGCTATTGCCTGACGGATGCGACGACGGGGGTGGAAGGAATCGAGCGGCATCTGGTAGCTCTCGATGAGTCGATGGCAGCGGGTGACGAAGAAGCGATCCCGCACATCCCGGCAGACATGCTTGCGGCAGTCGTATTCACTTCGGGAAGCACGGGTAGACCGAATCCGAATCCGAAACGCTGGGGTGATCTGGTGGCAGGGTTGGAGCTGGCCCGGCGGCGTTTCGAATTCCAGAGCAGCGAGCACGAGACAATTCTCGCAACCATTCCCCCCCAGCACATGTATGGCCTGGAGGTTAGCATCGTCTTGCCCCTGGTCGCGGGATTATGCATACACGCCGGCCACCCGTTTTTTCCAGAAGACATTCGTCGAACAATTTCCGCGCTCGCGCAACCCCGTACCATGTTCACCACACCTACTCATCTTCGTGCCTGTGTCGATTCCGGTCTGCGATGGCCAGCGCTGTCGCGCATCGTCTCTGCCACGGCACCGCTATCGGCGGAGTTGGCGAAACGTGCCGAGGAGATGTTCTCCTGCCATGTCATGGAGATTTATGGCTGCACCGAAGCGGGCTCCATGGCGTCACGCCGTACGGTGGATGGTGATATGTGGCAATTTTACGATGGCATCAGTTCTTACGAGCACGACGGCGTTGTTTACGTGAGTGCCAGCCACCTGCCGGAGCCGGTCCCATTGAACGATTTCATCGAGATGCAGACCGATTCGCGTTTCAAGCTGCTGGGCCGGCATGCGGATCTGGTCAACATCGCGGGCAACCGGGCATCTTTGAGCGATCTCAATCTCAAGCTCAACGCCATTGAGGGTGTGCGCGACGGCGTGTTCGTCATGCCCGATAATCAGGCTGATGATGACGTGAGGCGCCTTGCGGCGCTGGTGGTGGCCCCGGATCTGGAGAAAAAGGAAATCCTGGCGGCGTTGGCCGAGCGCGTCAATCCGGTATTCCTACCGAGGCCTTTGTATAAAGTGGATAATCTGCCGCGAAACGCCATGGGCAAGTTACCCCGCGAGGCCCTGTCGCGGTTGCTGAAGCAATTGAGGCACGCGCCGTGACTTTCGAAGTGCGCCGGGTAATTGCGAAGAACCATCCTGCGCTCGCGGGTCACTTTCCCGGAAATCCGATCGTGCCGGGTGTGCTAATTCTCGATGAGGTTGTGCAGGCGGCGCAGCTTTGGCGCGGGCAATTTCGCCTGAAGAGTGTCGCGGCGGTGAAATTCAGTTCTCCGCTGAAGCCCGGCAACCCATTCAGCATAAAATTGCGCGACGATGGGCACTTGCATATTTCCTTCGAGTGCTTGCTGGACGGTTCGACCTTGGCGTCCGGACGGCTGACAGTGGAGCCCGACGCGGGCGATCCGTGACGTGACGACCCGCTGGGTACATCAATCCGAGCGGGGCAGCCGGTTCTTGGTAGTGCTCATCGGATGGATCACGCTCAAGGTCGGTCGCTGGGCCGCGCGTCTGCTCCTGTATCCGATCACGCTGTACTTCATCCTGACCGCGCGCGAGCAGCGTGTCGCTTCGCGTAAATTTCTATCCCGCGTCATGGGCCGCAAAGCGAGCTGGTGGAAGGTTGCGCGCCACTTTCACGTATTTGCGGGCAGCATACTGGACCGGGTGTATCTGGTCGCCGGCGACCATCGCCGCTTCGACCTTCAGATGCACGGTGTCGAAGCTGCACTGGAGCAGGTGGAGAAAGGTCGTGGATGTATTCTGCTCGGCGCCCACCTGGGCAGCTTCGAGGTCATGCGGATGCTCGCGATGCTCGATGATCGCGTGGAAGTGAAAGTACTGATGTACGAGGAACATAACGCGACACTCACCGGACTGATTTACTCCCTGAATCCACGATTTTCGGAATCGGTCATCCCTCTCGGCGCCATCGATTCGCTGCTGCGCGTACAGGAGTGCCTGGCTCGGGGTGAGCTCGTCGGCGTTCTCGGCGACAGGGTCGCCGAGAATGACAGAGTCACCCGCTGCCAATTTCTCGGCCAACAGGCAACCTTTCCTTCGGGGCCCATGCTGCTCGCATCCGTGCTGAAAGTGCCGGTGCAGCTGTTCTTCGGTTTATACCTGGGAAACAATCGCTATGCGTTACACTTCGAGCTATTCGCCGACGAGATCGTCATAAGACGCGAGCATCGAGATGCAGATATTCAGATGTGGACGCAACGCTACGCCGAGCGTCTCGAGCACTACGCGCGCCTGGCACCGTACAATTGGTTCAATTTTTATGACTTCTGGGGAGAAGACTGACCGACTCGTTAACACACTCGTGGTCATGCTGTATGCGTGTGTGCTCGCTGCTTCTCCACATATGTCCGCGCAAGCCGCCGCGTCCGCCGACGTCGAGCTGGTAGCGCTCATGGAGATGCTCTCCGAAGTGGATACGGCAGGAGGTAAGTTTACGGAACGCAAGTACCTGTCAATCCTGGATAAACCCCTGGTCTTGCGAGGCGAGGTGCGCTATCGGGCGCCAGACTTTGTAAAAAAAGAGTACGACGATCCGAACAGCGAAAGTTACGAAGTCAGCGGCGACAGTCTCACCATCGGGTTTCCCGATGGCCGGCGACGGGAATTGTCCATCGACGAACACCCGGTGCTGCGTGCTTTCGTGGAATCCTACCGAGGTACGTTGGCCGGTGACCTGGAGACTCTTAGCCACTACTTCGATCTCGTGCTCAGCGGGCCCATGGATGCCTGGCAGCTTCGCCTGACACCCCGCGGGCCGGATCTGGCTGACTACCTGAGTGCCGTGATCATGCACGGGCGGGAAGGCACGGTGTACAGCGTGGAGACGCTGGAAGCCAGTGGTGATCGCAGCGTCATGACGCTCGATGCCCCGGGTGACTAGGCAGCGCATCAGCGCCGGTTTGTGGTTGGCGGGGCTCGCCGCGGCGCTCTGCTGGGCGATGCTGCAAACGACAGTGCGCAACGACATGACCTCGTTCATGCCGCGCGCGGCTACGCCCGTGCAGCGTTTGCTGATGAACGAGCTGCGCGAGGGACCGGTGGCGCGGCTCACGCTGATTACCCTGGGCGGCGCGCCGCGGGAAGAGTTGGCACAACTCAGCAAGCACGTAGCAGCGCGCTTACGCGCCGGTGGATTGTTCGTGCGTGTTGCCAACGGTGAGCAACTCTTCGGTGACGCCGAGCGCGCGCAGCTGTTCGCCTATCGTTATTTGCTCAGCCCCGCAGTGAACCCGGAACGCTTCTCTGCCGATTCCCTGCGCGCGGCCCTGAAGGCGCGGCTGCGGGAGCTGGCTTCCCCGGTACCGAGCTTCGACAGGCCGTGGCTTGCCGAGGATCCGTCCGCGGAAATGCGCGCCATGCTCAGCGCGTGGCGTGGCCAGGCGCGCCCGCGTATGTATCGGGGCGTGTGGTTCGATGCCGCGGGCCAGCAAGCGCTGCTGCTGGCGCAGACCCGCGCCCGGGGTTTCGATCTGGACGCCCAGCAAAGGGCGCAGCAGGCGGTTCGCGAAGCCCTTGGCGATGCGGGCACCGGCTCGGTGGAGTTGGGCATCAGTGGTCCAGGGGTATTCGCAGTCGCTTCCCGGGACGTCATCCGCGCCGATACCCGGCGTCTCGGTATGATGGCGGCGGCGGTAGCGATTCTGATTCTACTGGTCAGCTATCGATCCCTGCGCTTGCTGCTCATCGGTGGTCTGCCGTTGCTGTCGGCGGTGACGGCCGGGATTGTCGCGGTGGATCTCGTCTTCGGGGCCATCCATGGCCTCGTCCTGGCTTTCGGCGTGACGGTGATCGGCGTGGCCATCGATTATCCCATTCATCTGTTCAGTCATTTGAACGCCGGCGAGCCCGTTCGGCGCAGCCTGGCCAACATCTGGCCGACCATTCGCCTGGGCGCTATCACCACCGCCATGGGTTATCTGGCCATGTCCGGCACCGATTTTCCCGGTCTCATGCAGTTCGCCACTTTTGCCATTGCCGGCCTTCTTGCGGCGGCCGCCTGCACACGCTGGGGCTTGAGCGGTTTATTACCGGAGCTGTACACGCCACGTTACGGCACACCCATCGCCGATTACTATGCGCGATTTGCGCCGCCGAAAAGGATATGGGGGCGGCTGATGATCGCGGCTGCGTTAGCCGCGCTTGGCTTTCTCGTAAGCCGCGATGATGTGCCCTGGGAGGACGACATTGCCGCACTGAGCCCCATACCGGAATCGCTGATGGCGCGCGACCGGCATCTGCACGCACAGCTCGGCGTGCCGGATACCAATCATGTAGTGCTGATCAGGGCAATCGATGCGCAAGCCGCCCTCCAGGCGAGCGAGACATTGGCAGTCGGTTTGCGCCGGCTGGTGGCGGACGGCGCCATCGGTAGTATCGATTTGGCTGCCCGCTATCTGCCCAGTGCGCGGACCCAGAGAGCACGCCGGGACAGCTTGCCGGAGCCGGCGCGCTTGCGCCGGGACCTGGAGCACGCGCTTGCGGGTACGCCGTTCAAAAAAGATGCTTTCGCGCCCTTCGAAAAGGCCGTTGCCGCGGCCCGCACCCTGCCACCTCTGCTGCCCGGGGATTTGCAGGGGACTACCCTGGGGTTGCGGCTGCGCACTTCGTTACTCCCGGTGGACGATGGGTGGGTTGCACTGATCACTCTGGCGGGGGTGAAAAACCCGCAAGCCCTGCAGGCGTTCCTCTCCGAGCATCAGCACCCGGACCTGCATTATCTGGACCTCAAGCGCGACACGCGCAGCCTCATGGCCGATTTTCGCGAGCATGCGGCGATCCGGGTTCTGTGGGGTGTTCTCGCCATTGCGCTGGTTCTCGGGATTGGTCTGCGTTCGGCGCGCCGCACGCTGCTGGTGCTGTTGCCGGGGCTCGTAGCCGTCATTATCGACGTGGCCTTTCTACGTATGCTGGGTGAGCGTTTGTCGCTCTTTCATCTTGTGTCGTTGCTGCTGGTAGTGGGGATCAGCATCGATTACGGCCTGTTCTTCAGCCGCGGCGACCCGGATCCCGCCATGCGCGGGCGCACCTTTCACGGGCTGGTGGTGTGTGTGTTGTCCACCGTATCCGTGTTCGGCATCCTCGCCACCTCTCGTCTGCCGGTGCTCAATGCCATCGGATCCAGCGTCGCCGTGGGTGTTGCCCTGAGCTTCCTGGCGGCCATGCTGCTGGCCCGGCCCGGGCCATCCCCCGTGCCTGCCGATTGCCGTTGATCGCGCTTCTGCACTGATACAATTGGCGCTACCCGGCGGCTGCGTCGGGAAACACCCGGGAACCGAGCCTTTTCGTAGAATCATGATGCCTGCCGATGCACTGCTCATCAGCGCAAGTACGCTGGTCAATGCCCTTGGACGAGGGTCCCGGGCGTGCTTCGATGCCCTGGAAGCGGCGCAGGGAGGGCTGCGGCGCTGCGATTTCGACGACGCGGATCTGGACACCTGGATCGGCCGCGTGGACGGATTGGAAGACGAGCCGGTCGTGGATGAGTTGGCCGGCTTCGACTGCAGGAACAATCGACTGGCTCAGCTCGGCTTGCGCCAGGATGATTTCGTCGAGCGGGTGGCGCAGGCGCGGGATCGCTACGGTGCGGCGCGGATCGGCGTTTTTATCGGCACCAGCACCTCTGGTGTGTTACAGGCCGAACTTGCGTACCGGCATCGTGATCCCGTCAGCGGCGCTTTGCCCGCGGATTTCTCCTACTTCGGTACCCAGAACGTCATGTCGGTGGCCGAGTTCACACGCCGATTTCTGTCTCTGCAGGGACCGGTGATGTCCGTGTCCACGGCATGTTCGTCCAGCGCAAAAGTTTTCGCGTCTGCCTACCGCCACATCAAGGCCGGTCTGTGCGATGCCGCCGTGGTGGGCGGTGCAGACTCCCTGTGCTTTTCGACGCTTTACGGTTTCAGCTCCCTGGGGTTGGTATCGGATAGACCCTGCCGGCCGTGGGACGCCGAGCGCCACGGAATGAACATCGGCGAAGGCGCCGGCTTCGCGTTGCTGGAGAAGATGGTCGATGGTGCGGTGGGTGTGGCGTTGCTCGGCTACGGGGAAAGCAGCGACGCATATCACATGTCCTCGCCACATCCCGAAGGTGCGGGCGCCGCGGCGGCTATGAAGACGGCGCTGGAGAGAGCCGGGCTGACGGCGGATGCCATCGACTACATCAATCTGCACGGAACCGGCACCTGGGCCAACGACGAGTCCGAAGATCGGGCGGTGATGCAGGTCTTCGGCAGCGGCACAACCTGCAGCGCCACCAAGGGTTTTACCGGCCATACTCTGGGGGCGGCTGGAATTACCGAAACATTGTTCGCTCTCGGCAGCATCGAGCGCGGCTTCATTCCCGGCACATTGAACAGCCAGCGTCTGGATCCGGAATTGTCCGCCGCTGTTCTGCTGGAGAATCGTGCCGTGCCGGTGACGCGGGTGCTGAGCAATTCCTTCGGATTCGGCGGCAGCAACTGCAGCCTGGTGCTCGGAGCAGTGTCATGAGCTCGGTGCATGTGGACGCACTGGGGCTTGCGGGGCCGGGCATGGCCAGTTGGGCCGACGCCGTCACGATGCTCGCCGATGAAAGCAGCTACAGGGGCGGAGAGAGCCCGCCATGTATGTCGAAGTTGTTGCCCGCCAACGAGCGGCGCCGGGTCTCTTCCACCGTGCGCCTGGCGCTGAAGGTCGCCGAGGAGGCCATGGCGCAGTCCAGTCTCGCCATCGATGATGTTTGCTCGGTGTTTGCGACCCGCGACGGAGACACTGAAATATTGGACCGCATCTGTGTCGCGCTGACCCAGCCCGAGCGCCCGGTATCGCCCACACAGTTCCACAATTCCGTTCACAACGCCGCGGCGGGCTACTGGGCCATCGCGGCGCGCTCGTCCATGCCTTCCACCACCGTATCCGCCTATGGTGCGAGTTTTGTCGCCGGTTTGATGGAGGCCTGTGCGCAGCTGCAGGTGGAGGCACGCCCGGTGCTGCTGGTGGCCTATGACCAGGCGCCACCGGATCCCCTCGTCGCTTGCACCGGCGCCTATCCACCTTTTGCCGTCGCCATGGTGTTGAGCCCCGATCCTACGGCCCAGTCCACGGGGCTCAGTATCGAGACGGTAAACCAGCAGCCGGTAGAGGCCATGGCTTGCAGGGATCTCGAGTGGTTGCGGGTGAGCAATCCGGCGGCTGCTGGACTTCCACTGCTGCGGGCGTTGGCCGCCGGCGTCCCCGGGCGCGTCGTTCTGCCTCATGTGAACGGTTTGCAACTGGCCGTGAAGCTGGACGAGAAATGACCACCGGGCAAGCAGTGGCCGCGCTCGTTCCCCATGCGGGCAGCATGTGTTTGATCGACGCGGTTGCATCCTGGGACCAGGCCTCGGTTTCCTGTCGCAGCGCCAGCCACCGGCGCGCCGAGCACCCGTTACGGCGTGACGGTACGTTGTCGTCCATACATCTTCTCGAGTACGCGGCCCAGGCGACGGCGGTGCACGGCGGGTTGGTGGCGGGGGACGGTGGTCGCCGCGTGCCGCCAAAGTACCTGGCCGCCGCCAGGGATTTCGAAGTCCACGTGGCCGCTTTGGACGACGTGCATGCAGATCTGCAAATCGATGCCGAGCGCCTGCTCACCATGGGCGATAGCATTCTGTATCGCTTCCATGTGAGCGCCGATGGCCAGTTGCTCGCCAGCGGGCGCCTGACCATCGTGCCGGTTCCGGGGGAAGCATCGTGACTCGTGCGCTGGTGACCGGCGCAAGCGGTGGGATCGGCTCCGCCATATGCCGGCGTCTGGCTGCCGACGGGCTCGACGTCATCGTGCACGCCAACCGCAACGCACAGCGCGCCGAGGATCTGGCGGCAGAGATCCGCAGCGGCGGCGGCAATGCCGAGGTGGCCGTATTTGACGTCACCGACGCCCAGCGCACACGTCAATACCTGGAGGCGCTGTGCGCCCATGAGGCGGTGCAGGTAGTGGTGAACAACGCGGGCATTCACGCCGATGCGCCCATGCCCGGTATGAGCCGCGCCCAGTGGGACGAGGTCATCGACGTGTCGCTCAACGGTTTCTTCAACGTCACACAACCGCTGCTGATGCCGATGATCAGTAAACGCTGGGGACGCATCGTGAGTATTTCTTCGGTGTCGGCGGTGGTCGGCACCCGCGGCCAGGCAAACTACGCGGCGGCCAAGGCCGGCATACACGGCGCCACGCGGTCCCTGGCGAGAGAGCTCGCCTCGCGGGGCGTGACAGTGAATGCCGTGGCCCCGGGCATCATCGCCGGCGACATGTCCGACGCGGTTTTCGACGAGAGCCAAATCGAAGCACTGGTGCCCATGAAGCGCGCCGGTCGGGCCGATGAGGTAGCCGCTCTGGTGGCATTTCTGGTTTCGGAACAGTCGTCTTATATTTCCGGCCAGGTGATCGGCATCAACGGAGCGATGATCTGACGTCCGACGCCATGCGAGTCGCAGTTGTCATCCCGGCTTTCAACGAGGCCGCCACGGTAGCGGGGATCGCCGAGGAGGCCCTGCAGTACACGCAAACCGTGGTTGTCGTCGACGACGGCTCCGACGACGACACGGCAACGCAGCTCCTCGAGCTTCCCGTCACGCTGATTAGAAACGACACCAACCTGGGAAAGGCCGCCAGCATGGCTCGGGGATTCGCCGCGGCGCTGGCGCAGTCGATGGATGTTGTAATTACACTGGATGCCGACGGGCAACACCGGCCGGCGGATATTCCGCGATTAATCGAGGCGGCGGTAAAGTATCCCGGCGACATCATCATCGCGGCACGCCTCCAGGGGCGCGACAGCATGCCGCGATCGCGACGTTTCGGAAACTGGCAGGCGGACTTCTGGATCGCCTGGGCGGCCGGATATCCTATCCGCGACTCTCAGTGCGGCTACCGGCTCTACCCGGCGGCGCTGCTGCAACGCCTGGGAGTGCGCGGCGGGCGCCGCAACAGCTTCGTATTCGAAAGCGAGGTGCTCATCGAGGCCGCGCGCATCGGCTGCTATGCGCGCTGCATCCCCATCGATACAATTTACGGAGGCAGTCCTCGTGCGAGCCACTACCGGGCCGCCTCCGACACCATGCGGATCATTCTGATGGTTGCGGGAAACTTGATCCGAAGCGGACTGTATCCGCTGGGCTTGCTGCGATCACTTGGGTTGTTGGCGCACCCTGGAATCACGCTCAACGAATCGGAGGCGAAAAGCCCCGATGCATTGAGCTAGACTGTGAGAGCGATCGAATCCATCCAGAGACCATGAACGGAGTAATAGCGATGAGCTCTAAACTATTGAACGTAATCGCCGTCAGCGCCTTGGCGGTTCTGATGATTGCCTGCGCGCCGACGCCGGTACGCAATGTCGAGAATGCGCCCGTCAATGTGTCGAGTACCAACTACGATCTCTCCGACGTGGCGAAGGCGATTAAAACTGCCGGGACCGGACTTGGATGGCAGATGAAGGAGGAGACACCGGGGCACATCGTGGGCAGCATTTATCTCCGCAGTCACGTGGCGGTGGTCGACATCACTTATACCCTCGATGAATTCAGCATTAATTACAAGGACAGCACCAACCTGAAGTACAACGCCGCCAGCAACACGATCCACAAGAACTACAATGGTTGGATCCAGAATTTGACCAATGCGATCAATTCGCAGCTGGTGGGTATTTAGTCCCGGGGTTTCGTCGCCACGTATTCGCTGAACACCCGGTGCACCACGTTCTGGCGGGGCGAAGTGAAGCCGCTATCGGCCAACGCCGCGAGGATGGTGGCCGGCGGCACACAGTTGTCCACCGTGTCCCAGAAATATTCCATGAGTGTTTGCGACTCGGGCCCGCCGGGGCCCAACCGCGCCAGCAAGGGCACGATGGTGTGGAGATAAAAACGCGTAAACCGGTAGGTGGCCGAATCGGCGGCCGGGCGAGTCAGTTCCAGAATCAACAGAGTCCCGCCGGGTTTTAACACCCGCAGGTACTCGCGAAAGGCGCTCTCGAGATCCGTGACGTGGCGCAGCGCATAGCCCATGGTCACCACGTCCGCGCAGCCGTCGGCCAGAGGCAGTCTCTCGGCGACGCCCTGCACCAGCGTGACTGGCAGGGACTTACGCGCCTGGGCAAGCATACCCATGCTCAAATCCACCCCGGTAACCTGACCACCGTCGCCTAGAATGTCACCGGCGGCACGTGCCACCAGGCCTGTGCCGATGGCCACGTCCAGCAAGCGATTGCCCGGTACCAGACCGGCGCGGCGCAACGCGTCGCGTCTGTAACGCACCCCCGAGCCAAGCGACATGACGCGATTGATCCAGTCGTAATGGGGCGCGGTTCGATCGAAGAGCCCGGTGACGAAACCGCGTCGCTGGGGCTCCCCCTGATAGTACTTCTGCAAAGGCGGATGGGGCGTGACGCCGGTGACAGGGGATTCATTGGACTCACTCATGGCGCCCCATCATAAGAGAAATAGACGGCAAGTCTACTCGCGGGCCGTAACCAGCTATTATCAATTCTCGGCCCCGGAAAAGACGCAAGAATTGGACATGGACGCGGTGCGCTGTGCACAGGCGCCATGCGACTCCGGTTTTACCGCTTCCTGGTCGATATATTAGGGACTCGAGGCCAATTGCTCGAGGCGTGCCTTGGTTGCACGCAGGCCCAGGGAAATGATTGCCAGGAACTAAAGGGTTCGGACAACCGGTGACCAGCAAACGCGTCTTCCTCATCGCCATCGCAGCGCTGTTGTGGTGCTCGGCGGCTCTGGCCGAGCCCGCCGGTGGTTTCTCCCGGCCCGTAGCGCTCGAGCCGGACATCCTCTTCTGGACCAAGGTATACACCCAGGTGGATACCCGTGGTGGGCTGATCCACGACAACAGTCATCTGGGCGTCGTGTACGAGGTGTTGCGATTTCCCGAGCGGGCCGGACGGCGGACCCAGCGCCGGCTGGTGAAGGCCGCCAAGCAGCGCAACAAGAGCATTCTCCTGCGCCTCGCCAAGGGCAAGCGCGAGAATCTCACCCAGGACGAGGCACGTGTGCTGGCCCTGTGGCCCGAGGGCGTGAGCAATAAGACCCTGCGGGCCGCCACCAGGCGCCTGCGTTTTCAACTCGGGCAGTCGGACAAGTTCCAGGCAGGACTCGCCCGCTCGGGTATCTGGGAAGCGCATATTCGGGAAATCCTGATCGGCATGGGTTTGCCGGAGGGGCTGGTGGCTTTGCCCCACGTGGAGTCGTCATTCAATCCCAAGGCGCGCTCGCGGGTGGGCGCCGCCGGACTGTGGCAGTTCACGCGATCCACCGGACGCCGTTTCATGCGCGTCGATCGCAGCGTCGACGAGCGTATGGATCCCTATTTGTCCACGGTGGCGGCGGCCAAGCTGCTGAGCCACAACTATTCCGCCACCGGCGCCTGGCCTCTCGCCATTACCTCGTACAATCACGGCACTGCGGGAGTGCGCCGCGCGGCACGCAAGCTGGGCACCAAGGACATCACGCGTATCGTGCGCGAGTACAAGAGCCGGCGTTTCGGCTTTGCGTCGCGTAACTTCTATGTTGCCTTTTTGGCCGCCGTGGAAATTCACTTCAATCCGGAAAAGTACTTCGATGCCATCCCGCGCCACTCGCCACCAGCGACGCAACTGGTGCGCGTCCCCGACTACGTGAGTGTTAATACCCTGCAGCGCGTGCTCGGCGTCGATAGAGATGTGTTGCGAGAACACAATCCAGCCCTGCGCCCATCCATCTGGCGCGGCGCCAAGTACGTACCGCGCGGCTTTGAATTGCGCATTCCGGCTTCCGCGCCCCGCGACGAGATGCTGGCGGCGTTGTCTCAAATCAACGAGGACGAGCGCTACGGATCCCAGCAACGGGACCGCTCCTACAAGGTCCGGCGCGGCAACACCCTGGCCGGAATCGCCAAGCACTTCGAAGTCGACGTGGACGACCTGGTGGCCGTCAACGATCTCAAGAACCGCCATCGCATTCGCGTGGGCCAGGTTCTGGCCCTGCCGCTGCCCGACGGCGTCAAGGTGGACCCGGCGGCGCGGGTGCCATCGGCAAGTCCCGCGGTGACGCTGCCGGAGCCAACCCTGGTGGCAGAGAATGGGCAGTACACGGTTCGCAGCGGCGACAGCGTATGGTTGATCGCAAGGCGCCTGGGGGTCGGGGAAGAAATATTGGTGTCACTTAACGATCTGGGTGACGGTGAACGCATTCACGTGGGCCAGGTGCTGCGGGTCGAGCCCGAAACGCCGCAGCCGGTTGTCGTGGCCAGCATGGATGTTGCGTCGATGAATGTTGCCGGTCTGGACATGCCTGCAGTTTCCGCCCCAGTTTCCGTTCAGGAATCCACCCAGGAATCCGTCGAGGAATCTGTCGAGGAATC
>JAACFO010000181.1 GCA_009937425.1 Gammaproteobacteria bacterium | reverse complement strand
CCTACTGGATGCCTGTGGACCAATACATCGGCGGCATCGAGCACGCTATTCTGCATCTGCTCTACTCGCGATTCTTTCAGCGCCTGATGCGTGACGAGGGCCTGATTCCAGTCACTGAGCCCTTCACCAACCTCCTGACCCAGGGAATGGTGTTGAAAGACGGCGCCAAAATGTCCAAGTCGAAGGGCAACACCGTCGACCCGGAAGCGCTCATCAAGAAGTACGGTGCCGATACCGTGCGCCTGTACATGATGTTCAGCTCGCCGCCGGAGCAGACTTTGGAATGGTCCGACACCGCTGTAGAGGGTGCGTTCCGATTCCTCAAGAAGCTCTGGAAGCTGACGCACACCCATGTGAGCAATGGGCTGGCGGCGATTCCGGATCCCGAGAAGCTGAACCCGCAGCAACGCGAGCTGCGCCGCCGCACCCACACCACCATCGCCAAGGCGGGGGACGATATCGGCCGCCGCTACAAGTTCAACACGGCCATTGCCGCGACCATGGAGCTGGTGAACGCACTCAATGAGTTCAGCGACGATTCACCCCAGGGGCGTGGCGTTGCCCGGGAATGCCTGGAAGTCATCGTGCTGGTGCTCGCGCCCATCGTCCCCCACATCTGCCACGATCTCTGGCAAGCGCTGGGACATAGTGAAGAACTCATGGACACACCATGGCCGCGGTTTGACCCAAACGCGGTCATCCGCGACACGGTGGACCTGGTTGTTCAGGTAAACGGCAAGAAGCGCGGCGAGATCTCCGTCCATCAGAGCGCCAACAATAACGACATCGAGGAACTGGCGCTCAAGAATGCGAATGTCGCCCGCTTCGTAGCCGACGGTGTGAAAAAAGTCATCGTCGTACCAGGAAAGCTGGTGAACATCGTCGTATGACGCCCATGCCATACCCGGCGACCGCGCTTCGTTATGCCCTGGTCCTGTGCCTGGCAGCGGCGCTCGTTTCGGCATGCGGCTTTCGCGCCCGCGGCAGCATCACGCTGCCTGAAGATTTTCGCAGCGTTTACGTGGAGGCGCCCGTCGAGATCGCCGACGAACTCGCCATTTTTCTGGATAGCGGTGGTGCCACCGTAGCCGATTCGCGGGGGGAAGCGGATGCAGCAATCAAAGTACAGTCGGAGAACTATCAACAGCGGGTTGTCGCGGTAGATGCCGTCACCGGCAAGGCACGGGAATTCGAACTCCTCTATAGCCTGGAATTCACGGTCCGGATGAAGGACGGGACTATGCTGGTGACGCCGGAGCGTGTGGTCGTGCGACGCATTTTCGTATTCGACCCGAACGCCGTCATCGGTGCCACTCAGAATGTGGAAGCGCTGCGCATCGACATGCGCCGCGACGCCGCCGAGAGAATTATCCGGCTCACGGAAGTGGCGCTGGGCAAGTAGCGTCGCTGGCATCGGCATGCGCTTGAGAATCGACCAACTGGACAAGCACCTGGAACGCCCACTGGCCCCGGTGTATGTGCTCGGCGGCGACGAGCCCTTGCAGATTCAGGAGGCAAGAGACGCCATCCGCGCTGCCGCCCTCGAGCAGGGTTTCGACGAGCGCGTGATGTTGAGCGCCGAGACGGGATTTGACTGGGGCACACTCAGATCCTATGCCGACAGCCTGTCGCTGTTCGGTGATAAACGCATCATCGATCTGCGGCTGGTGAGCGGCAAACCCGGCGATGCCGGTGCCCGCGCGCTGAAGGACTATGCCGCGAATCCGCCGCAAGACAATCTGCTCATCGTGAGCATGGATAAGTTCGATCGAGGCAGTGCTGCTACACAATGGTACAAGGCGCTCGAGGGGGCCGGCGCCTCCATCCGTACCTGGCCCGTGGACGCGCACTCCATGGTCGGATGGATCCGCCGCCGCGCAGGCCGCCGTGGGCTGACCATCTCCGCGGCCGCGGCACAAGCCCTGGGCGAACGGGTGGAGGGCAATCTTCTCGCTTGCGCCCAGGAGATCGACAAGCTCCACATGCTCCACGGCGAGGCGCAGTTGGATCTGGAGGACGTGCTGCGCTCGGTAGCCGACAGCGCGCGCTTCGACGTTTTCGCTCTGGCGGATGCCGCCCTGGCCGGTGACGCGGCGCGCAGCATCCGCGTTCTGCACGGGTTGCGCGAGGAAGGTGTGGCCCCCCCGCTAGTGGCATGGGCGCTGACCCGCGAGCTCAGAAGCGTGAGCCGCATGGCGGGAGACCTGGCAGGCGGTGCAGGTCTGGATCAGGTCATGGCCAAGCACCGGGTCTGGGACAAGCGCCGTGGGCTCGTATCGAGCGCGCTTCGCCGGCATCCGGCGGCGGTCTGGCTGGACATCCTCCGCCAGGCGGCACGCACGGACCGCATCACCAAAGGCGGTGCCCCGGGCAATCCCTGGGATGCCCTCGAAGGCCTTGCCCTGGCCATGGGCGGGATGATGTTTGGACTGGGAAAACCCTATAATCCACTGTCATAGACCCGGCGAGGGTCAGTATTACCAAGCGACATGGCAAGACCAGCAGACATCATCCGGCCGGTAGAGGATCCAGGCGCCTACATGCAGGCGCTGGGCCAGGATGCGCGCATCGCGTCCGCGGCCATGGCCCGGGCCAGTACCGCGGACAAGAATGCCGCCTTGCTGGCCATCGCCGAGGCCATCGAGGACCACGCCACGGAGCTCACACGAGCCAACGGCGAAGACCTTGCGGCGGCGCGCCAACAGGGTCTTTCAGGCGCCCTGCTGGATCGCCTGGAGCTCGGCGGCGAACGTATCGCGGCCATGGCCCAGGGTCTGCGCGAGATCGCGGCGTTGGCCGATCCCATCGGTGAGATCGCAAACCTGGTGACGCGGCCCTCGGGGATTCAAGTGGGACGCATGCGCGTACCCCTGGGGGTCATCGGCATTATTTATGAGTCTCGCCCCAACGTGACGGCCGATGCCGCCGGCCTGTGCTTGAAGGCCGGCAACGCCACCATCCTGCGGGGCGGCTCCGAGGCCATCCACTCCAACAAAGCCATCGCTGGCTGCGTACAACAGGGCTTGCTGCAGGCAGGACTGCCCGCCGAGTCGGTACAGGTGGTAAAGACGGTGGATCGCGCCGCCGTCGGCGCCCTCATCACCATGGACAGGTATGTGGACGTTATCGTGCCGCGGGGCGGCAAGAGTCTCATCGAACGCGTCCACCGTGAGGCGACGGTGCCGGTGATCAAGCACCTGGATGGTATCTGCCATGTGTACGTGGACGATTGCGCCGATCGTGACAAGGCCATCGCCATCGCCTACAACGCCAAGACCCAGCGCTATGGCACCTGCTGCACAATGGAGACCCTTCTTGTTGCACGCGGCATCGCCGATCGGGTGCTGCCAACCCTGGCCGAGCAGTACGCTGCGGCCGGCGTGGAACTGCGCGGGTGTCCCGAAACCTGCGCCTTGCTGGACGATTGCAGGCCCGCCAGCGAGGAAGACTGGAACACCGAGTACCTCGCGCCGATCCTGTCGATCCGCGTGGTTGATGGGATCGACCAGGCCATGGAGCACATACGTGAGCACGGCTCCCAGCACACAGACAGCATTGTCACCGACGATCTGGGACGTGCGGGCCGCTTCCTGCGCGAAGTGGATTCGAGTTCGGTGATGGTGAATGCGTCAACGCGCTTCGCCGACGGTTTCGAGTATGGGCTCGGGGCGGAGATCGGCATCAGCACAGACAAGCTGCATGCCCGCGGGCCGGTGGGTCTGGAGGGACTCACGACCCAGAAGTTCATCGTGCTCGGCGACGGTCACGTTCGCCAATGAAAGCACCGCGAGCGCTCCCTCTAGCCTGAGTGGCAGGCATCGGAATTCTCGGTGGTACCTTCGATCCCGTTCATTGCGGGCACCTGCGGCTCGCACTGGAAATTCGCGAACACTTGTCCCTGGATGGCGTGCGCCTGCTCCCCGCCCCCAATCCGCGTCTGCGCGATGCGCCACGCGCCACTGTCTCACAGCGTCTGGAGCTGCTGGCGGCGGCGGCGGACGGTGAGCCGAATTTGCAAGTGGACGCCCGCGAGCTGGAGCGCGACGGACCTACCTACACGGTGGAGACACTGGAATCGTTTCGTCGGGAATTTTCCGATGAGGTACTTGTCTTTATTATGGGCATGGACAGTTTTCAGCATCTGGACCGCTGGCACCGCTGGCGGGAACTCCTGGATCTCGCCCACCTGGTGGTCGCCCACCGCCCGGGAGGATCGCTTCCCCAACCCGGTCCCATCGCCGATCTACTCGAGCGACACCGATGCGACGATGTTTCGGCTCTCAAGTCAGAGCCGGCCGGTCGCATCATGATCTGCGAACCCCCCTTACTGGACATTTCCGCCACCCGTATCCGCGCGTTGGTCGCCGGGGGTCGCAGCATTCGATTTTTGGTTCCCGACAAGGTGATTGAATTGATAAACCGTACCAGGTGCTACACCCATGCAGAGTAAACGCTTGTGCCAGCTTGCCGTCGATGCGCTGGAGGATCTCAAGGCCGTTGATATCGTACGGTTGGATGTTCGCAAGCTCAGTGATTTTACCGACTACATGATCATCGCCAGCGGACGTTCGTCACGACAGGTGGCGGCCCTGGCCGAGAACGTCGTAACAAAAGCGAAACAAGCCGGTGAAGCGCCGCTGGGCGTCGAAGGCTTGCGCAGCGGCGAGTGGGTTCTGGTGGATCTATGTGACGTGGTGGTACACGTCATGCAGCCGGAGGTACGCGAGTTCTATCAGCTGGAGAAGCTGTGGAGCAGCCGCGACATCGTCGACGAGCAGTCGCCGCGGGGTGCGGCAAGCTGAATGCGCATCAAGGTGATCGCCGTCGGCACGCGTTTGCCCGGATGGCAGCAACAAGGATTCCAGGAATACGCCCGGCGGCTGCCAAGAGAGTGCGCCTTGCAGCTCACGGAGATCCCTGCCGCGACACGCACCAGGAGCAAGCCTACAAAACAGGCCATTCAGAAGGAAAGCGATCGCTTGTTGGCGGCTGTGGCAAAGAACGACTATGTGGTCGCCCTCGACCAACCCGGCGCCCAGTACTCCAGCGAAGATCTCTCGGGGCTTCTGGCTACGTGGCTCGCCCAGGGCCGTGACCTGGCCATGCTCATTGGCGGCGCCGACGGACTTTCGGATGCCTGTAAAAGCCGCGCCGACCTGCGCTGGTCGCTATCGGATTTAACCCTGCCCCACGGATTGGTACGGGTAATGGTTGCGGAGCAGGTCTACCGCGCCTGGTCGATCCTCCACGGTCATCCCTATCACCGCGGCGAATGATCTTCCTTGCCTCCCGATCGCCCAGACGCAGAGATCTGCTGCATCAACTTGGCGTGGCATTCGAGATTCTGGATTTGGAGGTCGACGAATCGGCTTTCGCCGGTGAACCGCCGGAGATACTGGTACGCCGCCTGGCGGTGGCGAAGGCGCAAGCCGGTCGCAGACTGCTGGCCGGCGACGGCGCGAAGCTGGTGATCGGCGCCGACACCATCGTGGTGCTGGACGATCTGGTGCTCGGCAAGCCACGGGACCCGAGCCACGCCTGCGAACTACTCCTGGGCCTGTCCGGTCGCTGCCACCGGGTGCTGAGCGCCGTGGCACTGGCATCCGCTGATGGTACGGCCGCGCGCCTGTGCGAAAGCCGGGTTTGCTTTCGGCAGCTTTCACGCCAAGAGTGCGAAGCCTACGCCTCCAGCGGCGAAGCTCTGGACAAAGCCGGCGCCTACGCCATCCAAGGACGCGCCGCGGCATTCGTCAGCGATCTGCAAGGCAGCTACTCCGGCGTCGTCGGGCTGCCGCTGTACGAGACGGCGGAGTTATTGACCGCTGCGGGGGTACAGTTTTGAACCTACAGACGATCCTTCAAAGCATAGTAGAGCATCCCCGCGACCAGTAGTGGTTTGCGCATCAATGCGCCGCCGGGAAAGCTGCGGTGGGGTAACTCGGCAAACAGGTCGAAGCGCTCGGCGCTGCCGGCCACGGCCTCCGCCATCAGGCGGCCGGCCAACTGGGTGAGCACGACGCCGGACCCCGAAAATCCCTGCACGAAAAAGCCCGTGTTGCCCAGCCGCCCGAAGTGCGGCAAGCGATCCATGGTGACGGCCAGTTGGCCGCTCCAAGCGTAGTCGATGCGTGCATCCTGGAGTTGCGGAAAAACCTTGAGCATGTATTTCCTGACGAACTCTTTGATGTTCGGCGGTTCGTCGAATGAATAGGTTTCACCGCCGCCGAACAGCATCCGATGGTCCGCCGAGAATCGATAATAGTCGACGACGAATTTCGTCGCGCACACACAGCAGTCGTCGCGAATCAGCTCCCGGGCCCGCTGCTCGCCAAGGGGCTCGGTCGCCAGCACATGATTGGCGATGGGCATGACCTTGTTGCTGATGCGCGGCTCCACGTTACCAAGATAAGCATTGCCGCAAAGCAAGACGTAGCGGCTGCGCACCTGGCCCAGCGCAGTTTCCACGACCGATGGAGAAGCCCAATCCACGCGCTTTACCACCGAGTTTTCGTACATGACCACGCCCGCGGCGAGCGCCGCCCGGGCCATACCGAGAACGAAGTTCAGAGGATGCAGGTGGCCGCCGCCGGCATCCATCCGGCCCCCGCAGTATTGATCGCTCGCTACCGCCTCGCGTATCTGCGTCTTATCCAGTAAGCGGTAACCATCGTAGCCGTAGTGCGTCGCGACTCGCTCTGCTTCCGCCGCAAGCTCAGGAAGATGGCGCCGGCGGGTTGCTGCGAGAAGATTTCCCCGCTTGTAGTCGCACTGGATTGCGTGACGGTCGATGCGACACTTGATGATGTCCATGGCTTCTGCCGCCATGTCCCAGAGCGCACGGGTGCGCTCAGTCCCGAGCCGTGGTTCGAGCTCGATGACTTCCTTACGCAGTCCGGTGCCGAGCTGCCCGCCGTTGCGACCCGATGCGCCCCAGCCGATACGCGCTGCCTCCACCAGTACGACCTTGTAGCCACGCTCCGCCAGATGGAGTGCCGCCGACACACCGGTAAAGCCGCCGCCCACCACACACACATCGGCTTGCACCTCTCCTTTCAGCTGCGGATGGCGCGGATGAGGGTTGGCGCTGGCAGCGTAGTAAGAGTCCGGGTGATCGCTGGAAAATCTGATTGCGTTCACGTGCGCAGCAAGCGCTGGATCAAAACTGCGGTTTGTCCGGCTCCGCCTGGTAGCGCGCGACGGAGGCGACAATTTCGGCCTTGGCCTCCTCAGGCCCCAGCCATCCTTCGACCTTCACCCATTTGCCCACTTCGAGATCCTTGTAGTGCTCGAAGAAATGCGCGATCTGGGCGAGCATCGAAGCGGGCAGATCACAAAAGGAACTCACATCCCGGTAGAGATCCGTAAGGGCGTCCAGAGGCACCGCGAGAATCTTCGCGTCGGGCCCGGCTTCGTCACTCATGTTCAGCATACCCACCGGGCGGCAACGAATGACGGAACCGCTGATGAGCGGGTACGG
>JAACFO010000058.1 GCA_009937425.1 Gammaproteobacteria bacterium | reverse complement strand
ATCGGCCCAATCGGCCTTCGGTCCCAGTCGTCTTACTAGTTCTTCTCCAGTGAGTTTTCGCACTTCAAAGATGATCTGCAACAAGACGAGGGCGTTCGTACCGATGGAAACAGCTGTACCGTTGCAGTGAATCGCACGCAATTCTGATCCATTTTCGTATCTTGAGGCAGTGCTGACAGGGTAGTCGGGTGGCAGCGAGAGTTCGTCCGTTGGGTGCAGCTCGCGAGGCGGCTGGCGGAAAATTCCGGGAGACGGCTTGGCAAAAGTCTGAAACCAATGCGCCCAGACGTCCTCGACGCTGAGCTTCTCCAGTGCAGCACGAACCCGTGCCAACTCCCCTTCGATGTGTTTACGCGCCCGGACTGGAATCCCATGCTCACCAAAATCCTCCGGCGACAGCGCTGGATGCGGGGCTGCTTGCCAAATTGCGTCGAGCGCCTGTCTTGCGATGCCCACATTCCCACGCGGGGCAAACGTCAGCGCGAGGGACGCACCCTTCGCCCTCGCCGCATGCCAGCAGCTCGGAGGCAGGAACAGTAAGTCGCCAGGCTCGAGCGTAACGTGATGCAACTCGTCGCGATGCGGTGGTGTGTACTCCGAAAAGTGTCGGAGGGGATCCGGAACAGTCGGTGAATCCGAAAACCACCACTCTTTGGCTCCAGACAGCTGAACGATCAGGATCGCATGGCGATCGTAGTGCATCGCGAAACCGTCTTCATCGGGCGACAAATATATGTTGCAGGACCACCCAGGCAGTCGCAGTCTCTGTCCGAGGTCATGCTCGAACTCGGCGAATCGAGGCAGTTCGACGACCTTCCAGCAGACCGTGAAGCCGGCCAAGTGCATTGCTTCCGCATGAATAGGTCTCACCTCGACGTATTCATCTACGCCGTTGGGTTGATGCGCAGCAACTACAACCCTGTCAACACGAGCCCGGCGGAGCACATCAAAGCAGTTATCGATCGAAATCCCAAATAGCTCCACGGGGGAGCAACGTGCACGCAGAATAGTGCTGTGGCTCTCCCATTCCCGTGTGATCTTATCGATGTCCTCAGGCGTGAAAAGATCGGACAATACGACTCCCATCGCTTCCCTCCCTTACGGGGTCCTCATCATATTCGCAGGTCTACATTGTAAGGGTAACATCTCTCGCCAGTCGGGCTGACCCGCCGCCCGCACTGGTTTCGCTGATCGCCGCCACCTCTGCTCCGACGCGTTTGAGTTCATCGGGAGTCTCGTCGCAATTTCTCTGCCACCAGCTGCACCTTGGTACTCACAAGTAGATGGTCAATCATCTGGCGCTCGTTTCGAGCAGCAATGACCCGACGTCAATTCCGGACAATTCCAGTTGCGCTGCGCTGGTAAGCACACTCCCCGGACATCATATCGCTCCTACACTGTCGATGATCGACAACTACGATTCCATTACGTACAGCCTGGTTCGATACCTGCGGAGATGGGCACGCAGGTGGAAGTATATCGCAATGAGTGCATTTCCATTGCCGAAATTGCCGAAATGGCGCCGCAGCGAGAATAGGAATTTCAAACGCGCAAATTGGGAATTTGCCACAGCGATGGATGAGTAGCCTGCCAACCGAGTCCTGCGTTCTGCAACTCTCGACAGCGCCCTTTAGAATTGAGACGCCTCATCGACGCCTGGCGACAACACTACAACGAAGAACGTCCACGCAGCTCACTGGGCTATCTGCTATCTGCCGCCTGCCCGGTACGCGAACCAGTTCATGGAGATCCAGTTGCACGCCGCCTATGCCGACGGCAGCGTCGATGCCAGCGTAAGAAGCATTCTCAGCTATGTGGCGCGGCGCCTGGGCTTCTCCGAACTGCAGCTGACACAAATGGAGGCCATGGTTCAGGCCGGTTTCAATTTCTCCCTCGCCCCCGGGGGAGAGGGGGAGATCGACAAAGGGGGAGAGGGCCGGGGTGAGGGGAGCGGCTTCGACAACACCCCCTCACCCTACCCTCTCCCCCAAAAGGGGGAGAGGGGGAGATCACAAGGGGGAGAGGAGATAAGGGTGAAGAATCCATGATAATTACGGTAAAGTTCACTCCCTTTTGCCCATGGTGACGACGAACATGCACGATCCAGTGATTGCACCTTCCATTCTGGCAGCGGACTTCGCTCGTCTCGGCGAGGAGGTCGACGCAGTTCTGAACGCCGGGGCCGATATGGTCCATTTCGACGTGATGGACAATCACTACGTTCCCAACCTCTCCATCGGGCCGCTGGTCTGCGCAGCGCTGCGGGCCCACGGAATCGCGGCACCCATCGACGTGCACCTCATGGTAAAGCCGGTGGATCGCATCATTCCCGATTTTGTTGATGCCGGCGCCAGCTACATCACCTTCCACCCGGAAGCCACTGAACACATCGATCGATCCCTGCAACTGGTGTGCGACAGCGGTTGTAAGTCGGGGCTCGTATTCAATCCAGCCACGCCCCTGGATTTGCTCAGCCACGTCATGGACAGAATCGACATGATACTCATCATGTCCGTCAACCCCGGTTTCGGCGGCCAGAGCTTTATTCCCGGTGCGCTGGACAAGCTGCGCGCCGCCCGCGAACTGATAGACGCCAGCGGACGCGACATCCGCCTGGAGATCGACGGCGGCGTCAACCTGGACAACATCGCGGAAATCGCCGCGGCGGGCGCCGACACCTTCGTGGCCGGGTCCGCCATCTTCGGGGCCAGCGATTACCGCGCCACCATCGATGCCATGCGCGAAGCCATCGATCGCGGCCACTAGACGTGGAAACGCGTATTGCCACACCCAAGCTGGTGGTCGTCGATCTGGACGGCACTCTGGTGGACTCCCTTCCCGATATCGCCTTCTGTATCAACCGGATGCTGACTGAGCTCAGTCTGCCGACGGTGGGACAGGAGCGTGTGGGCGAGTGGGTTGGCAACGGCACGGAGGTTCTCGTGCGGCGCGCCCTGGCCGGGGATATGCACGGCAAGGCCGATGAGGGCTACTACGCCCGGGCGTTGCCCATATTTACGCAGCTGTATGCACAGCATACGAGCGATCGCAGTCGGGTATACGACGGCGTACCGGAGGGGCTGGAGTTTCTCCGCGCCTCCGGCGTCGCGCTCGCGTGTGTAACCAACAAGGCAAGCGCATTTACCCACAAGCTGCTCGCCGATCTGGAACTGGACGCGTACTTCACTCTGGTGATAAGTGGCGACACTCTGGCGCGCAAAAAACCCGATCCCCTGCCACTTCTCCACGCCGCCCGGCATTTCAGCGTGTCCCCCGATAAAGGACTGCTCATCGGCGACTCAGCGAACGACGTCAAGGCGGCAAGAGCCGCCGGATTCGGCATCGTATGCGTAAGCTACGGGTACAATCACGGCAACGACATTCGTGCCAGCATGCCGGACGCCGTCATCGACTCCCTGGCCGAGTTGCCAGGGCTCTTCGTGGTCTCCGCTCAGGCGCGCACCGCGAGCTGAGCTGCCCACGCTCCCAGGGCATCTGTCGTGTCAAAGCTAGTAGAAGCACGCGAGCATCACAAGGCTGGTCGCCTCGGCAAGGCCGAACAAATTTATCACGAGATCCTACGATCACAGCCGCATCATCCCGACGCTTTGCATCTGCTCGGAGTAATCGCGGTCCAACGCGCACAGCCCGCCCACGCAGTTGATCTCATCGAAAAGGCCATCCGCCTCAACCCCACAGAGGCGGCGTATCACAGCAACTTAGGTGAAGCGCTGCGTGCCCAGGGTCAATTCGACGCAGCCATTAGCGCTTACCGCCAGGCGTTGGCGATCAGATTCGATAACGACACCCTCGACAACCTTGCCCAGGCGTTGTGCGCCCAAGGTTTGAGCGAGCAAGCCATAGATTTCTACCTGCGAGCACTCAACCTGAGGCCGGAGGATACACAAGCACGCAGAGGGCTATTGATCCTGCTGCGCACGGTCAGGCCCACCGGCTCTTGGGCTGAGCTCGAGCAGGTACTGAGCACATACTATCGTTCCGCTGACATAGATCATCAGCAGCTGGCCGGTATTACCGCCAACCAGCTCAGGCACAAATATGGGCTTCCCAAGCGCCTGCCGTTAACAGAGGCCGATAATAGTACTTTCCTGGACGCGCTCTCGAGTGATCAGCTTCTGCTGGCACTATTGACGAAAACGGTGAACGTAGATTACGAGTTCGAGCGCTTTCTCACCGAGCTGCGGCGATGTTTGTTGCTCACGTATCACCAAGCGCCACGTATACCGAAAGCACACGTAGCGTTGGTCGGTGCGCTTGCACAACAATGTTTTAATAATGAGTATGTGTTCAATACCGATGCTGAGGAAGCGCGGACGGTCGAAGAACTAACAGACGTCGTCTGCGCGACGTTAAATGGCGACGACGAATCGCTCCAGCTCGAGCTGGAGAGTCAGTTGCTCCTACTCGAGTGCTATGTTTCTCTCGAATCACTCCGCTGCGCGCCCCAGTTAGCAACGTTGAACACCACGCGCTGGTCCCCGGTGTCGCAAGCGCTAGTCGAGCGCACGCTAATAGAACCATCACAAGAACGGGAGATCGAAAAGAACATCGAATCGCTCGGAGAGATCGACGACCCAACGTCGAGAGCAGTACGTGCCCAGTACGAAGAGAATCCGTATCCACGTTGGTTGGATATCGGGCGATCTGACCAGAAGGACCTGACATCAATGCGGCGCGAGCAATTTCCGCACGTCACACCGCCTGCTTTCCTGAGTGAAAGCATGCGGATTTTGGTTGCTGGTTGCGGAACCGGTCAAGAACCTATCAGCTTCGCACTCAAGTACCGCAATTCAGAGGTGGTCGCGGTCGATCTAAGCCGCCGCAGTCTTGCCTATGGCGCGCGCATGGCGCACAAGCTCGGCGTGACCAATGTCCGTTTTTTGCAAGCCGATATCCTTAATCTCGAAAAACTTGCAGAACGCTTCCACATAATCAGTAGTGCCGGGGTGTTGCATCACATGACCGACCCGATCGCGGGTTGGCGCGTGCTTGTAGATAGACTCGTGCCGTCGGGTCTCATGCAGGTGAACCTGTACAGCGAGAGCGCGCGTCGACCACTTGCGGTTGCACAGGAGGAGATCAAGCGGCGCGGCCTTAAGCCGATTGCAGAAGATATCAGGAGTTTCCGCACACTTGTTCTAAGTGGCGCGTTCAACAGCGAGCTTACAGATTTCACGGCCGCGAAGGATTTTTATACTCTGAGCGGCTGCCGTGACTTGCTATTCCATGTCAAAGAACACCGGTTTACGATTGCGCAGATCCGCGAAGCGCTGGGTGCTCTGGGCCTCGAATTGATCGGTTTTGACCTGAGCAAGCTACACATCCCTCAGCACTTTCAAGAGAGCTCGGATCATGATAGCGACATGAATGACTTCGCCACCTGCGAGCGCCTCGAGCAGCTTTATCCTCGGGCGTTTCTCAGCATGTATCGGTTCTGGTGTCACAAAACGTAAATGTCCGATTCGTCAGATCCCAAGTATGCTGGAAGAATGCGGATATTGACCGATGGATACAGTAGGATAACGATCATATGCTCCTGATGATCGATAACTACGACTCGTTTACCTACAACCTGGTGCAATACCTGGGAGAGCTGGGGGAACGGGTGACGGTTTATCGTAACGATTGCATCTCCGTCGCCGATATTGCCGATCTGGCCCCGCAACGCATCGTCATTTCCCCGGGACCCTGCACGCCCAACGAAGCCGGCATTTCCCTCGCCGTGGTGGAACGATTCGCAAGCCGCGTCCCCTTGCTCGGCGTCTGCCTGGGGCATCAGTGCATCGCCCAAGCCTTCGGCGGCAATATCGTTCATGCCCACACCACCATGCACGGAAAGACATCCATGATTCGACACCAGGGGGAGAGCGTCTTCCGGCGCCTGCCGTCGCCATTCGAGGCAACGCGCTACCATTCATTGATTGTCGCCGGGGATTCGCTGCCCGATTGCCTGGCGGTCACCGCCCTGGCATATTCCGAAGACGGCCTGGCGGATGAGATAATGGGCATCCAGCACACACACTTGCAGGTAGCGGGCGTACAATTTCATCCCGAAGCGATACTGACCCGGCACGGGCATCGGCTGCTGGCGAATTTTCTGGCGCTGAAGCAAGAGCAACCGGTAGAAGCGGACTCGCTTATTTTTGAACAGTAGCGATCGACAAATACTCATGGACATTCAATCGGCAATTCGTGCGGTCACCGAGCATCGTGATCTTTCCAGTGAGGAAATGACTTCGGTCATGCACACCATCATGAGCGGACAAGCGACCCAGTCCCAAATCGGCGGCTTTCTCATCGGGCTGCGCATGAAGGGCGAGACCGTGGAGGAGATCGCGGCGGCGGCCACCGTCATGCGCGAGTTGGCGACCCATGTGCACGTGCAGGCCGAGCACCTGGTGGACACCTGCGGCACCGGGGGTGACGGCAGCAGCACCTTCAACATTTCCACGGCCAGCGCCTTCGCCGCCGCCGGTGCGGGCGCCACGGTGGCAAAACACGGCAACCGTTCCGCATCCAGCAGCTCCGGAAGCGCCGACGTGCTCGAAGCGGCAGGTGTTAATCTGAACCTGACCCCCGAACAGGTTGCCCAGTGCATTCAGGAGGCCGGCGTCGGCTTCATGTTCGCGCCAATGCATCACGGCGCCATGAAGCACGCCATCGGACCGCGTAAGGAGATGGCGGTGCGCACGATATTCAATGTGCTCGGGCCGCTGACCAATCCCGCCGGCGCGCCGAATCAGGTCGTGGGCGTGTTCAGCCAGGAGCTCATCGAGCCGCTGGCCCGTGTGCTCGCGCAGCTGGGCAGCCGCCATGTTCTCGTGGTGCACGCCGAGGACGGGCTGGACGAGATCAGTATTGGCGCCGATACCCATATCGCGGAGTTCAAGGACGGAAAGCTTCACACCCACACGATCAATCCGGAGCAGTTCGGGATGACAACCGCCGCGGTTTCGACACTGACTGTTTCGTCGCCACAGGAGAGTCTCGAAATGGTTCGGGCGGTATTCGATAACACCGATGGCCCGGCGCGGGACATCGTAGCCCTTAATGCCGGCGCCGCGATCTACGCCTCGGGCCTGGCAGACGATTTGAACGCAGGCGTCGCGGCGGCCATGGAATCACTGTCAAATGGTGCGGCCCGGGAGCGCCTGGCAAAGCTGGTCGCCCTCAGCAACAGCTTCTGACTACGCCGCCGCGCCATGCCGCCTGATACTCCGGATATCCTCAAGAAGATCCTTGCGCGCAAAGCCGAGGAAATTACCGCGCGCAGCGAATGCGTCGGCATGCGTGAGCTCGGTGAGCGAATCGAGGGCATGCCGCCACCTCGGCCATTTGCGGATGCCCTGCGGGCCCGTATAGACGCTGGTAACGCTGCCGTCATCGCCGAAATAAAGCGTGCGTCTCCCAGCCGAGGGCTGTTGCGGGAGAATTTCGAGCCCGACGTCATCGCCAGGGAGTACCAGAGTGGCGGCGCCGCGGCGCTTTCCGTGCTGACGGATCGTGATTTTTTCCAGGGCGCGGACGAGCATCTCGAGAGTGCGCGCGGAGCTTGCACACTGCCGGTGCTGCGCAAGGACTTCACCATCGATGCCTATCAAGTATACGAAGCACGCGTCCTTGGAGCGGACTGCATCCTGTTAATCGTCGCGGCACTCGGTGACGCATCGATTAACGAGCTTGCAGGTCTGGCCGTTCATCTTGGCATGGACGTGCTGGTGGAAGTGCACGATGCCGACGAACTCGAGCGCGTCCTGCACCTGGAGCACCTGATGCTTGGCATCAACAGCCGTGATCTACGTACCTTCGAGACCAACCTCGATACCATCGTCGACTTGCTGGCATCGATACCCGATGAGCGACTGGTTATCGCCGAGAGTGGAATTCACACACCGCAAGACGTCAAGCGCCTGCGCGACGCCGGCGTCCACAGCTTTCTGGTAGGGGAAGCATTCATGCGCGCGCAGCACCCCGGCGAGCGCCTGGCGACCCTATTCGCTGACTGGTAAGAGCTATCGGGCGCCGAAGACGACGATGGTCTTGCCCGACACTGAGATGAGGGTCTCTTCTTCCAGATTCTTCAGAACCCGCCCGACCATCTCCCGTGAGCACCCGGCGATGCGTCCGAGTTCCTGGCGGGTAATGCGGATTTGCATGCCGTCCGGATGGGTCAATGCGTCCGGCTGCTTGCAGAGATCCAATAGTGCGCGTGCCACCCGGCCCGACACGTCCATGAAGGCCAAATCGCCCACCTTGCGGCTGGTATTGCGCAATCGCAACGCCAATTGCGCGAGCATGGCGTAGAGCACTTCCGGCAGATCCGCCGACAAGCTGCGCAATCGATCGTAGCTTATCTGGGCCACCTCACACTGGGTACGTGCCCGCACCCAGGCGCTACGTTCACGCTTCTCGTCGAACATGCCGATCTCGCCGAAAAAGTCACCTTCGTTGAGATAGGCCAGCACAATCTCGTGACCGTCGTCGTCCTCGATGAGCACGGACACCGAACCCTTGACCAGGTAGTAGAGCTCGTCCGAATAATCGCCGGCATTGATGATTACTGTCTTAGCGGGGAAGGTTCTGCGATGACAATGCTCGAGAAACCGTGAAATCACGGCCTGTCGGTCAAAAGCTTGATCTAGCGACATATTTTGCTCCGCAGGACACTGACACTGGTAGTATCGTAAATCCTTCTAAGTGTATGCGAGGGTTGGGCGCCTGTCGACGCGATCTCCCGGAGGAACGGAAATGAAGGCAAGGGTCGAATGGCGTGGGGAGGTCTCTTTCGAGGCCGAGTCGGGCAGTGGCCACCGGCTGGTCCTGGACGGCGCCCCGGAGCACGGCGGCCAGAATGCCGGCCTGCGGCCCATGGAAGCGGTCCTCATCGGCATGGGCGCCTGCAGCGCCTTCGACGTCGTTGCCATCCTCAAAAAGGCCCGCCAGCCGGTCAGGGACTGCGTGGTGGAGCTGGAGGCCGACCGTGCCGAGACCCCGCCGAGGGTATTCACCCAGGTACGCATGCGCTTCGTGGTGACCGGTACCGGGCTCAGGCCGGCAGCGGTCGAGCGCGCGGTAAACCTGTCCGCCGAGAAGTATTGCTCGGCCACGGCGATGCTGCGCCCGACGGTGGACATTCGCCACGAAGTGCAGATCGTCGAAGTCTAGCTGTTAGTCCACCTTGTAGGGGTCGGCCGCGTCGCGCAGCCCGTCGCCGAGAAAATTGAAGGCCAGCACGACGATGATCACCGGCGCCACCGGCAGCATGAGCCAGGGGTACAGGGCCACAGCGTTGATATTCTGCGCCTCGGTGAGCAGCACCCCCCAGCTGGTGACCGGCGGGCGCAGACCCAGCCCCAGGAAGCTCAGGGCCGTTTCACCGAGAATCATCGACGGGATGGAAAGGGTCGCCGACGCGATCAAGTGACTCATGAAGTTGGGCAACAGGTGGCGGCCGATGATACGCGCCGGCCGCGCCCCCATGAGCACCGCGGCGGTGGCGAAATCTTCCTCGCGCAGGGCCAGCAGCTTGGAACGCACGGCCCGGGCGAGCCCGGTCCAATCCACCAGGCCGAGGATGACGGTGATGCCGAGAAACACGCCAATGGGACTCCAGTTCACGGGCAGAGCGGCGGACAGAGCCATCCACAGGGGCAGCTCCGGGAAAGACCGGATAATCTCGATGAGCCGCTGCACCAGGCCGTCCACCCAGCCACCGTAGTAACCCGCGAGCCCGCCAAGCACGATGCCGATGACGAAGCTGATGGCGATGCCGATGAGCCCGACGGTGAGCGAAATGCGCGCCCCGTAAATAATGCGCGACAGAATATCGCGGCCCAGGCGGTCGGATCCCAGCAAAAACAGCGTGCCCTCCTGGGCCGGACACACGAGGTGAAAGTTTCCCGGTATCAGGCCCATCCACTCGTATTCATCTCCCCGGCAGAAAAATCGCAGCTTATGCACCACGTCCCGATTCTCTGAATAGACGCGGCGTAGATTCTCGAGATCCAGCTCGAATCCGGTTTCGTAGACGAAGGGACCCTGGAAGCGGCCTTGGTGGAAAAAATGAATCGACTGCGGCGGCGCGTAGATGAAGTTGCTGTGGCGGGAATGCAGACCGTAAGGCGCCAGAAATTCACTCACGAGAATCGACGAATACATGACCAGCAGCACCGCACCGGACACGACCGCCAGACGATGGCGCTTGAAACGCAACCACATCATGCGCCATTGGGATGCCAGGTAGTAGCGTTCCTGCTCTTCGGTCAGCGCCTCGATGGAGTACGGGTCGAAAGGCGCGCTGGATACGAAGTGCTCCAGGGGTTCGGGCTTGCCGGAGCTCATCGGTGCACGCCGCCCTCTAGACGGATGCGCGGATCCAGCGCCGCCAGAGCCAAATCCGAAAAGAACATACCGACCACCGTGAGCGCTGCAAGGAACATCAGAAACGAGCCCGCCAGATACATATCCTGACTCTGCAGCGCTGCCAGTAACATCGGTCCCGTCGTCGGCAGGGACAGCACCACGGAGACGATGGCGGCGCCGGATACTACCTGGGGCAACAGATTACCGATGTCGGCAATAAAGGGATTGAGCGACATGCGCAGTGGGTATTTCATGAGCAGCTTGAACGAGGACAGCCCCTTGGCGCGGCCAGTGATCACATACTGCTTTTGCAACTCATCGAGAAGATTGGCGCGCAAACGGCGAATCATGCCGGCGGTGCCGGAAGTTCCGATGACGATCACGGGGATCCAGAGATGCTCGAGCACCGACAAAAACTTCGCCCAGCTCATGGGTTGATCCAGATACATGGGATCCATGAGCCCCCCCACCGCCGTACCGAAAACCACGTTGGCGAAATACAGAAGCACCAGGGCGAGCAGAAAATTCGGTGTCGCGAGCCCCAGAAAGCCGATCAAGGTCAATCCGTGATCGCCCCAACTGTATTGGTGGGTGGCCGAGTAAACGCCGATGGGAAAAGCCACCGCCCAGGTGAACAGGATGGTCGTGAACGACAACAGAAAGGAAAGAAACAAGCGATCACCGACCACCTGGGATACCGGCAGGTTGTATTCGAAAGAGTATCCGAAGTCACCGTGAAGCATTCCCCAAAGCCAGTTGACGTACTGCTCGAGCGGTGGTTTGTCCAGTCCGTACTGCTCGCGTAGAAACGCGATTTTCTCTCCGCCTACCTTCTCTCCCTGGGCTTCGAGTTCGGTGATGTAACTGGTCAGGTAATCGCCTTCCGGCAGCTGAATAATGATGAATACGAGTGCGCTGATAACCAGCAGCGTGGGAATCATGACCAGCGTGCGGCGGACAAAGAAATGAAACATGTCCCGCTTATCCCTGTCCCAGAAGCGAAGGTGCCGCGCGCACATAGTGACCGTCGCCGAGGCTCAAAAGATGTGGGCGCTCATCATCGCTGACGCCGAAGGGGGCTGACCAGGCTGACGGGTTCGACACCTTACCTTCCATCAGCGCACCCAAGTCCAGCTTGCGTGCCGGATCCGGGCGGGGAACGGCCGCGAGCAGCGCCTTCGTATAAGGGTGCACCGGATTCTGAAACAGCAGTTCGCGAGGCGCAATTTCCACCAGATAACCGGCGCACATCACGGCAATGCGATCCGCCATGTAGTCCACCACCGCCAGGTTATGGGAAATGAATAAATAGGTGAGCCCGAGGCTTTGCTGCAAATCCTTCAGAAGATTCAGCACTTGAGCCTGCACCGAGACGTCCAGGGCGGATACGGGCTCGTCGCAGACAATGAGTTCCGGATTCAATGCAAGCGCCCGCGCGATGCCGATGCGCTGGCGCTGACCACCGGAGAAGCTGTGGGGATAGCGGGACAGGAAACGTGGATCCAAACCCACATGTTGCATCAGTTCCTTGATGATTTCGGCGCGCGCGTCGCGATCGCGCTGTCCGTGGATGATCAAAGGCTCACTGATGATGTCGAATACCGTCATACGCGGATTGAGGGAGCTGACCGGGTCTTGAAAGATGTATTGGATCCTGCGCCGCATAGCCACCAGCTCGTCGTCGCCGAGTGTCAGCAATGAGTGCAAACCCGTTCCATCGTCGTAGCGAATACTGCCGGCATCGGGATTCAACACCCGCAGAATGATCTTGCTGAGTGTGGTCTTGCCGCAACCACTTTCTCCCACCAGCCCCAGGCATTCACCGCGGCGCACATCGAAACTCACGGCATCGAGGGCCTGCAAGCTCACCTCGTTGCCGGCGCCAAACCAGCCGGAATTGCGGATTGCGAAGCGCTTGCTGATGTCCCGCACCTCCAGAAGCACTTTGCCGTTTTTCGCCGACTGATCGCTACGGGGTTCAGAACTCAGGTGCCCGCCCTCCAGTGCCACCACCTCACGAAGCGGCGTGAGTCGTTCCCCGGCGGCCATGCCCACCCGGGGCACGGCGCGCATCAATGCCCGCAGGTAAGGATGGCGTGGATCGCGATAAATAGCATCGAGGGTGCCGCTTTCCATGACCTCGCCGTGATAGATGACCACCACCTCCTCGGCCATATTCGCCACCACGCCCAGATCATGGGTAATCAAGAGCACCGCCATGTGCAGCTCGCTCTGCAGATCATGCAGCAGTTGCAGAATCTGCGCCTGGATGGTGACGTCCAGCGCGGTGGTCGGCTCGTCGGCAATCAGTAACGCCGGACGGCAAACCAGCGCCATGGCGATCATGGCCCGCTGGCGCAGCCCTCCGGAAAGCTCGAACGGATACGTGTCGACGGCTTTCTTCGGGTCCGGAAATCCGACCTTGGCGAGCATCTCGCGGGTCAACTCCATAGCCTCGCCGCGCTCGACATTCTGGTGCAGCAGCACGGCCTCGGAGATTTGATCGCCCACCGTGTGCAAAGGCGACAGCGAGGTCATGGGCTCCTGAAAAATCATGGAAATTCTTCCGCCGCGAATGGCGCGCATGGCCGCACCCTGGTTATCCAGCGTCACAATGTCCACGGTTTGCGGCGCGGCGCCGCTTGCCCCGCCCCCCTGGCTGTCGTTGAACAGTATCTGGCCACTGAGCTCAGCGGATCCGGGCAGCACGCCCATGATGGCCTGGGAGATCACGGATTTTCCGGAACCGGACTCACCCACCAGGGCCACGGTGGAGCCCGGACGGACACGGAACGAAACGCCGCGCACGGCGCGGATTTTCCCCTGCGCATGCAGGCGAAAATCAATGCTGAGATCCTGCACCTGAAGGAGGTTTTCAGTCGCCTCAGCCATGTTCACCTGTCCCCGGTTCGGGGGCTGTGCCGATCTCCACACCCATACCAACGCCGATACCAAGATTCGCCAGATTGCTCAGCGTGGTTGCGTCCAGGTGCAGGCAAGCACGGCTGGCGGCGGCTGTCGCCTGGCGCACCACCTCGGTGAATCCCTCCAGGCGCGAATCGATGCGCAAAGTCCGGCGACCGCTCTGCACCTTGAGTTCCATCCATCCGCTGCGTCCGTCGCGCCGCACCGAGAAGTAGGCCAGGGTGAGCCGGGTCAGGCTGTCCCAGGCGAGTTGCGTTCCCACGGGCCGGGCGCGGATATCCCGCTCGCTGACGAGAATCCGCGTAGCCTGTCTGAGCACTGCCTGGGTCCCGAACAGGGCGAAAATTATTGCCAGAAAAGCCAGCACCGCCTGCACCAACCCGGGCAGGTCCATGAGAATTAACGGCGCGGCGGTGCACGCCACCCCGAGCACGGCGCGCACGTAATCCGCCACCATGGCCCTCGCCGGGTACCGGTAGGTCATTGCCCGAGACATGCTTCGTCGGCCTCCAACCAGCGGGCTCCCGGATGACGATTGCATCGATCCAACAAGGTATCGAGGAATCGCCAGCAATCGTCGTCGTGAGCAAGGTGGTGGCTGAGAATACCGGTGGCCTCCGTCGCGTCCGCGCGGCCCTGGCGCCGCGCCTGCAGATGGTCGCAGATTTGCTCCAGTGTCGGATCTTCGCCGCGAAATCGGCGCCCGCCTCGCCAGTCGATGAGATCCGCATGGCAGTTGCTCTGCAGCAATCCGCAATCGAGCTCTGCATGTGATCTCGGGGAGAAACACGACAGGGCGCGATAGCCGAGCCCGTACAAATCCGGATACAACTCGGGAGAGATGCGGTTCCAGGGCGGCACCATGACCGGCAACAGGCGATGGGCAAACAGCGCCCGTAAGTTGCACCAGCCCTTTTGCAATTCCTCGACGACCACCTCCCGTGGCCGCTGTGCTCCCAGTTCGATGGCCCGTTCTCCTTCCCCTGCATGATTTTCGTGTGCGTACCCGTGTTGCAATACCGCAATCTGCGGGTGGTGTTCAAGCTTACACGCCAGTGCCTCCTGGACCTGCGCCGGAATCGTCGCCAGCGCCAGGGGCACACCGTGATGCCGCTGCAAGCCGAGTAATTTTTCCAGCGCCGGGGTCGCGGTTACGGCGTCGTCGTCACGCCACCAGAGTGTGGCGGCGCGTCCCAGGGCCTGCCACTGGTCCAGCTCCGCCGACAATCGCTGCCATGGGCTCATGCTCACCAACGATTCCGCCGCCCATCGCTCATCGGTCAGCTTCACTACAACCATCGGTATCGGCCTCGAGCGTCACGTTCAACCTTTTCAGCTGCAAGCAGGCTTGCTTTCCATCGGTGCTGAACAGTTGCCCGCATCGCCAGTCCATCCGCACCGGCGCCCGGGACATGAGATCCCAATCCGTGGCAAGAGCAAGCGCCATCTGAATAATCCCCTTGTGGGTGACGGCGACAACCGCTGGCTCGATGGCGCAGACTTCCGCCAACCAGTCTTGCAGCCTCAGCCGGAGTTCGCCGGAGCTCTCCCCTCCCGGCGGGCGAAAGCCGAGACCGCGGGCTTCGTTCGCCGCGAAGGCCTCGCCGTGATGCTCGCGCAATCCCTGCCTGGTCCAACCTTGCCACTCCCCCCAGTGCAACTCTACCAGCCGCGCGTCGGTTTTCAGATCCCTGGCGCCGAGAAGCCGGGCGGTTTCCACCGCCCGCCTCAGTGGACTCGCGTGCCAGCGGAAATGCGCATACTCGGATGGGATGCGGCGTGCGCCGATCTCCTCGCGGCCGGCGGCGCTGAGAGCCACGTCCTCGTGTCCCTGTATGCGCCCACACTCGTTCCAGGGGGTGCGCCCGTGGCGGATCAGCAGCAGCTCGCTCACGGCCAGCTGCCTGCCTTCAGACCGGTCAAAACCCGGTCCAGTGTCGCGCCGGCGGTGGCAATGTCGTGGTACTCCACCGCCCTGCGGCGGGCCCTGCTGCCCAGATCGGCCCGCGTTTGCGGTGCATCGATCAGGCCCGCCACGGCCCCGGCAAAGGCCCCCACATCCCCCCTGGGCACCAGACGCCCGGTGCAGCCGTCGCGCACGATGTTGGCAATCCCCGGACCATGGCCGGTCACCACCGGCAAGCCGGCCGCCTGGGCTTCCAGCATGGCCATGCCGATGGGTTCGCGCACGCCGGGCCAGACGAACAGGTCGCAGTGCGCCATGAGGGCACGCAACGGGTCGCCGGCCAGGGCGCCTGTAAACACGATACGTCCCGGTGCAAAGGCTGCGAACATGTCCTCCACCTCGGCGCGCCGCGGGCCATCGCCGACGATCACGAGGCACCAGCTGCGCGCTTGCAGGGTTGCCAGAGCCTCAGCGAGTAGTTGATAAGAGTCGCGCTTGTTACCTGCACGCATCATCGCGACAACCATCAACCAGGTGTCGGCGGCGGGAAGCCGGTAACGCTTGGCGAGCATTTCCCGCGTCCCGACGGCGGCGAGCGGGGAGGAATATTCCGCCGTATCGATAAAGGGTTTGAGCGGCACGAGGCGCTGCGGACTCTCGAGCAACGGCTTCACGCAGTCCACATCGCCGGGATTCAGGTTGAACACCGCGGCGGCGGCGGCGATGGCCTCGCCGGCGGCATCGTGACCCGCGCTCCAGCGTCCCCCGGCCTGTTTAGGCGCGAAGGACGCCTCGGCAAGCACGTAGGGAATGCCGAGGGCTTTGGCCACCGGCGGGCCCAACCAGTCCGGCGCCTTGTGATAAACATGGTAGGTAAACCAGAGTTCGGGTCTCAGATCCGCGGGCGCCGCGCGATAACGGCGCAACAGTCGATCTGCGAGCCGCTTGCCGAGATCCCGGATGCGCTCCTGACGCCGGCCATCGCCGGCACCGTCGCGACTGCGAAAATGAGACGCCAGGTGGACCTCGTGGCCGGTGGCCCTCAGGGCCGCGAGAATCAGTCGCGCGATCCGGCGGTCGCCGGACTGGGTCGGATAGTCCGGCGCCTTCATGGGCGCGTAGAAAGCAATTCTCACGAGCCTGCCCGCGCGCTGGCCGCGGCCAACCTGCCTTGCAGGTGGTCGATACCCTGGTCGAAGCGGAACTCCTGCTCCACCCGCTGCCGGCCGGCGGCACCAAGACGCTGGCGCAGATCCGGATCGCGAATCAACTGAGCGATGGCGTCGGCCATCGCCTGCGCGTCACCGGCCTCGGCGAGTAAACCGGTAGCGTGGTCCTGCAACAGCTCGGGGATCGCCGAGACCCGTGTGGCCACGCAGGCCAGGCTCTGACTCTGGGCTTCCATGAGCACATTGGGCAGCCCATCACGGTCGCCATCCCTGGCGATGCAACACGAGAGCGTGAACATGTCCGCATCGGCAAAACAGCCGAGTACCTCCCCCTGAGTCAGCGCACCGCGCCACTGGATGCGCCCGGCGATGCCCAGCCGGGCGGCAAGGCGCTTGAGCCGGCCCAGCCACGGTCCGCCGCCCACATGCACGAAACGCCAATGGAGCTCCGCCGGCAACAGGGCAAGCGCCGCCAACAGGTCATGGTAGCCCTTTTTCTCCACCGCCCGTCCCACCGACAGGATGCGCACCGGGTCATTCGGATTGGAGCCGTCCCGGGCCGACCGGCCCGAGCCGGTCGCCGGGAATCGATCTGCGTCCAGCCCGTGGTAGACGAGCGCGACACGCTCGGGCGCCGGCGCCAGATCCCGTAAATGGTGACAGTTAACAGCTGTGCAGGTGACCAGCCATTGGCAGGAGGCCAGCTTTTCGCGTTTCTCCCATTCCGGCGTCGTCCAGATATCGCGGGCGTGGGCGGAACAGCTCCAGGGAAGTTCCGTCAAGATGCTCGCGTAGCGGGTTACCGACGCAGGCGTGTGCAGAAAATGCGCGTGCAAATGCACAACATCGGAATCGAGCTCGTCCGCCAGCACCAGTGCCTGGCCGAATCGCCGCACACGGTTGGGTGATGGGTCGCGTCGCAGATCACCCAACCACACATGCAGACAATCACGGTAGCCGGGCCGGCGGCGCATTCTTCGCCAGGCGGCGAATACCCGCCGCGGCGCGCGGTAAAGGTATTCGGGGAGGTAGTGAACGCTGGCGCGAATTTCGCCGTGAACCGGGTGCGTCTTTGCGTCGCTGGGATAGCGCAGGGATACGATGCGAATGTCCAGGCCACGCTTTTCCAGAGCCTGGATTTCGTTGGCGATGAAGGTTTCCGACAGGCGTGGATAACCCTTGAGAACGAAGGCAATCGCGCCGCCGCTTTTCTCCACGGGCGTTTTGCGAGCCGACGCGAGCATCTGGGGACCGGTTAACAGCGTTGCCGGCAGACTAGCCGATCGCCAAAACCCCCGCAATCGCCCCGGCCATGGGAAGCGCCAGGACAAGACCAGGTAACCCGGGCGGGCCCGAGTGCGCTTGTTGTGCTTCTAACGTACAGTGGTCGGCGATGAGTGAACCGCGTCCACAACGCCCGCTCGCCGCTCCTGTTCAGGAGCTCCCGGCGCGGGTGCGCGAGGTGATCGCGCGCGAGCAAGACGGCAGCGAGATACTGATCGGCTGGATTCAATTGGGGGTGGTGCTGACCTTCGCCGCGCTGTACTACCTGTCGCCGAAACCCGCCGGCGCGAATCCGATGATCGCCCCGGAGCCCTGGGTTCTCGCAGGCTATGTGCTCTTCACCGTGGTACGGCTGAGTCTCGCCTACAGGCGCCGATTGCCCAACTGGCTTCTGTACGTCTCGGTGGTCATGGACATGGCGCTGCTGCTCGTACTGATTTGGACCTTCCATCTGAAATACGATCAACCCGCATCTTTTTATCTCAAGGCGCCTACCCTGCTCTATGTTTTCATTTTCATTGCGTTGCGGGCGTTGCGCTTCGAAGTGCGCTATGTGCTCATCGCCGGCGGGGTAGCCGCGCTCGGCTGGCTGCTCATGGTCTTGTACGTCGTAAGCATCGATCCCGCCAATCCCATGATTACGCGCAACTACGTGGAATACATGACATCGAACAGCGTATTGCTTGGCGCCGAGTTCGACAAAGTCATATCCATTCTAATGGTCACGGCAATTCTCGCAGTCGCCATCGCCCGTGGGCGACGCCTTCTGGTGGAGTCCGTGGTGGAAAGCAGTGCTGCGCGGGAGCTCTCGAAGTTCGTGCCTGACGAAGTTGCAAGGCAAGCCAAGGCCGGCGAAGAGCGTATGCAGGCGGGCCAGGGAGAAGTACGTGAGGCGACCATCCTGTTCACCGATATCGAAGGCTTCACGGCCATCAGCGAAACCATGACGCCCACCGAACTGATCACTACGCTGAACGATTATTTTGCCGTAGTCACAAAACCCATTGTCGAGCACGGAGGCGTCATCAACCAATTTCAGGGCGATGCCATTCTGGCAACTTTCAATTTACCCGAATCTCTTCCCGACCACGCCGCCCAGGCCGTGCGGGCAGCGCTGGCAATGCAGGTGGCGTTGCGGGATCGGCACTTTGGCGATGGCATCGTTCTGCACTCCCGCGTGGGAATCAACAGTGGTGAGATTGTCGGTGGCCTGGTGGGCACGGGGGATCGTCTCGGTTACACGGTGCACGGTGACGAAGTCAATCTGGCGGCACGGCTCGAGCAATTGAACAAGGACTACGACTCACGCATTATCGTCTCGCAGCGAACCCGCGAACTGGCAGGCGCGTCGCAATTCCACTTCAAGCAACTCGGCACGACGAGCATACGCGGGCGAAAGACGCCAGTGATCATCTATACCGTGGATAACGAACCGCAGGGCGAGAAGTGAAACAGCGACTATTACCAGAATCAGGAGGCCAGGATCAGGAGGCCAGGATCAGGAGGCCAGGATCAGGTGGCGCCCTGGCCGGGCAGTTCTTGAAGATAACGTTCTATGTTGCTGCGCGCCGTGTCCTCGATGCGCGACCGAAAGAACTCAGTGAAGTAAAAGTGCTCGCGGCTTATCAGCGATTCCAGAAAGGCGCGCTGTCCCGGGAAGAATTCCGCATCGGTTAGTTGCGGGGACTCCTGCCTCACGGCAATACTGTCGCGCAACATGTCCTGCCACGGCAACCCGAAGCTGGACAGATCGATATCGAGCATGAAATTCTGGTCCGTCGTCTTCGGTAACCGCGGCGGCGCCGTCGTCATTATCAGATCGTGGACCATGGCCTTGAATTCGGCATCCATCGAGTCGTCCGCCAGTTCGACGAAGCGCCGCGCACTCTGCAGCTCATTATCGTTTGCCCTGACGTCAAAAATGAGGTCGTGGAACCAAATCGCGATTTCAACGGCATCGGCGTTCACCATTTCTCCGCTGGCAAGGTCGAACTGGGCCAGGCAATGCTCGATGTGTTTGGGGGTGTGGTAGAACCTGCCGGGCTCTGAATAGTAGCCATGCACCTCTTTGTAGACGTCATCGGCGTCGACGCCTGCGCCGTCGCGGGTCCGACATCGGTTCCACAGAGATATAAAGCGTTGCTTATCCACTCACAGACTCACTGCTTGGTGTCCACGTGCGCCACCACGTAATTCGTGAGTTTACCCCAAGGATGCTCGCCGGCGCTGGAAACGCGTCTCAATGCCGGCACCCGAGGCCATGAATTGCGACCTGGTTCACGCGATGGACCAGGCGCGGGAGTGTCACATGCGGTCAAAAGTTCCATCGAGCCCCACCGGTGCTCAAGCGTCGCCGTACTGCTGCAATTTGTCCTGCAGCTCCTCGGCTTGCCGGTGAGCGAGCACCAGCTTGCCGCTCAATTGCCGCATGACATCCAGAGCGACCGGAGGGTTCTCCGCCAGCAGCCTGAGGAACATATCGCCACTGATACGCAACGTCATCAGCCGTCCCTTGGCGCGTATCGTGGCAGAGCGGGGGGAGCTCGTGAGCACACCAAGCTCACCGAGTAACTGATTCGCCCGAAGCGTGCCAACGACCATCTCACCGCCATCGGTTTTAATCTTGGCGTAAATGTCCGCTTCGCCATCCATGATGACGAAGGTACAGTCGGCGGCCTCGCCCTCAGTGAAGACGGTCTCGCCGTCTTCGTATGTTTGCAGCTCGCTGGTGAACGCGAGCAGCTTGAGTTTGGATTGCTCGAGCTTTGAGAACAGTGGCACTTTGCTGAGCGCCTCTGTTTCCCGTTGGATATCCACGTCTTCCTCGTACTTTCTCTGCTGCCGTCGTTCTCAACCAGTCGAGACCAATTCGTTGAGCGTCGAACCCGGTCTGTCGAGGTCAGAAAAGGCACCCTGCTCCAAGAATTTCCCGCGCTCCAGGATAACCGCATGATCGAACTCTTTTCCAAGACTGGCACGGTGCACAAGCCAGATCAAGGCGCGCCCCTTGAACTCCTCGAAGAGGTTACGCATCACCGCAGTTTGTGACGGCCCGTCCAGAATTGCCGTAGCCTCGTCGAGCACCAACACGTCCGGGCGTTTGAGGACGCTGCGTGCAATGGCGAGTTTTTGCCGCTGGACGCCCGTGAGGCGCGCGCCCCCGATACCGATGGGGAAATCCAGACCACACTCCATTATCGGGCGCTTCAAATCGAGCTTCTCGACGACTTCCCCGATCAGCGCTCCTATGGTCGCCGCGGCGCGCGGCTTTCCGTAGGCAAGCCGCCCGAACAAAATATTGTCCTGGATGGAAATGGACTCGCTGTAGCTTTCGGCATCGAAAAAGTCCACCTCCGGCGGGCCATCGCCAAATCCGGTCGCGAAGATTCGGCGCGCTTCCAATAAGCGCAGTTTGAGATCGTCGCTTACGAGACCCAGCCGATGCCTGGCGGGGATCAGCTTGAACGGCAGGGTCAACAACAGACGCCGGTCGTTCTCCTCGAGATGCTGCAAGTCCCCGTCCGACGATCGTGTCAGCAAGCTCTTGAACTCGGGAAGATCGTCAGCGCTGATAAAACTGAATTGTTCGAACAAAGGGCTGTCCGGTTCGACGTCGGCGAACAAGTCAACCATCACCGCGGCAATTTGCCGCCCGATGGCGAGAAAGGGTTGGATTAACCTGGTGTCCTCGAGCACCCTGCGCACGTAGGTGTTATCCGCGAGTTTATCGGCCTGTAGAGCATCATCTCGCGGAGTACCGAACATGAGATTTTCCGCCACCGACATGTTGTCGTTGTATTTGTCGCGATCGAACGGCTCTACCAGTGAACCAATCTCCGGATCCACAAGGCGCAGTTTCAGGTTCTCCCGTGCTTCCAATATGCGCGCCGCCAAATCGGGTTGGGACTGTGGGTCCAGAGTCCCCTGTAGGCCGAACTGATAAATATCTGCATCCATATCGGCAACGGCCAGTACCTGTAATGCCCGCTCGGTCAACTCGGCCGGGTTTTCGACCCCGATTGCCGCATAGTCGATCCAATCGGCGTTCAAGTCCGCGTCGCTGTTTCCCGCGAGGCGCGCATCGAGGCGCTTCTTTTCGAACGCGCTCAGTTGCTCCTCGTCGTACTCTTTGGGTATCACCGGGCGATGCTTCAGCCCATAGTAGAGATTCTCCCTGACGGTTCCCGAGCGCAGATTGGGTTCCTGACTCACATAGGACAGGCGCCGGCCGGTAACCGATTCCGGCGCCTGGGTGACATCCACTCCATTGATGCTGACGGTACCGGATCGCGGTTGGGATATACCTGTCGCAATCGCGGCAAAGCGTTCCTTGCCACTGCCGTGGCCGCCCAGCAGAGCGACAGATTGCGGTAACGGCACCCGCATGGACAGGTTGCCGGCAAATACTCCTTCGTCTTCGTCTTCTTCGGACAGATCCACATTCGCCGCCACCAGCTCTCCGAGTAACGGCCGCTCGTCTACGGCATCGTCCGACAATTTCTCCTCCGCCAGCATGCCGGGGGGATGAAAGGTCTCCACCAGTAAATCGTATTTGACGCGGGCATCTTCCTTTACCTGGTAATAGTTGAGTAGCTCCTTCCAGGGATCGGACAAATCCTTGTAGGCGGCCAACACCGCGACCAGCGAACCGAAGCTCAGCTCGCCGCGAATGACCAGATAGCCACCAATTGAATAAAAGAAAAACGGAGTTACCTGTGCCAGAAAGTTATTGATGAATTTAATCAAGAATTTCAGTACGTAGGCCCGGTAGCGAAGATGATAAATATCGCCGACCCGTTCTGAAAAATCGGCCAGTTCATATTGCGATGTATCGTGTGCATGTATCTCACGAATACCGTTGACGACCTCACCAATACGCTCGGAGAGCTTACGCACCTTCACGATGCGCTCCTTTCGTAAAGTGTTCACCCGACGCTGCAACTTCGGGATCACATAAGTCTGAATCGGATACAGGGAAATGGCGGCAAGTCCGAGTATCGGGTCCTGTATGAACATGAAGATCAGGATGGTCAGCAGCGTCCCGCCCTGGAACGCCGGCAGGGCGATTGAGTCGCCGATGAAACCGCCAAGTGGATCGGTTTCCGCCGTGATCATGGAGACGAGTTCTCCCTGGGAGGTCTTGCGAAACTGCGGCAGGGGGAACCGCAGGACCCGGCCGAACAGCTGATAACGCAGTCTTCGCAGCATGCGCTCGCCAACCACGCCGCGATAAACATTGATGAAATACTTGAAGCCGCCATTGATGGTCACCAACAGCAGAAACGTCCCGCATAGCAGCATTAGAAAAGGTATTTGTTCCAGTTCGAATCCGAGTATCGCTTGCGGAAAATCACGACCTCCGATTGCTTCGTTGATGATGATCTTTGGCAAATCCAGGGACATATATAGAAATGGAAACGCCAGCAGCGTAAATATCAACAGCAGAATCTGCTCTCGACGGCTGTGTTTCAACACGAAGCGAAAGATGCTCGGTTCCATAGTGGCTTACCTTGCCCTTGGTGGCGTGAATCGGCAGGTTGGCGTGCACCGGGAGATCATTCGACCCTCATCACACGTATCCAGTGCAGCAGACTAAGAGGAAATGCAACTCAGATAGGCCTCTTCCAGGGTATTGGAAGAATAAGTTTCCCGACACTCTCGCGGTGAACCGACGAAGCGCAGTTTTCCTTCGTGCAATATTCCCATGCGGTCGCAAAGCTCATCGACATCGCTCAGCATATGCGTGCTGATAAAGATTGTACGCTCCTCGGACCTGCAGACCTGAAGATGACGCTTTACCAGTAGCCTCGCCTTGGGATCGAGACCGCTCATGGGCTCATCGAGAACAAACATGTTCTTGCCGCTCAGGAAGCAGGCGGCAAGACCGAGTTTTTGCGCCATGCCCTTGGAGTACTCGCGCACCGACTTGGCCAGCGCTTCCGGGTCGAGATCCAGCTTCTCGCACATGCCGCGCCGCTCTTGGTCGCTGGTGATGCAACCATGGAGCCGTCCCATGTAGTCGAGAAAATCCCGACCGCTCAGGTAATACGGCGGGAGAAAGCGCTCAGGTAAAAATGCCAATTGCTCCCGGGCCCGGGTCTCGCGATGATGGATGCCGAAAATTTCGAAGCTGCCAGCGTCGATGCTGGTGAAATCCAGCAATCCCTTTATGCAGGTAGTCTTGCCAGCGCCGTTTACGCCCACCAGACCGAAAAATTCGCCCTGCTCCACCTGGAGATCCATGCCGTCGAGCACCTGCAGGCGGGCGTAACGTTTGGCGACGTCGGAAATTCGAATTGCGATGGGCCTTGCGCTGCTTTGTGGCGACGTGAGCATAGGGGCCAGCTACCGTTCTCTGAGTGAGGGCGCCTATTATGGCAAGACACGGGCATGAATGGGCACAAGCTTTAATGGGGACAGATCTATTTTCGAGGGGTTTCACCCCCTCGAAAATAGATCTGTCCCCATTAAAGCTCCCTCAGAAAAGCAGCACCGCATTACAGTCCTGGGCCCCGGCATTCACGTCCCAATCAGGAACCGCGTTAACGCACCCGGACTCGCGGCCGCCCCAGAAATTCGTGCCTCCGAATACCGTAACTGCGCCGTCGTCCAGGGTCGCCCGCACCTTACCCTGGTCCGGCATTCCGTCGTCGAGTTTGATATCCAACTCGCGCATGAGCTCCGCCGGTGCGCCACGACCGACGACGATGTGCCGGCGCTGGGAAACAACGCCTTCGTACTCCGGGGTGCGGCCGATGAG
>JAACFO010000012.1 GCA_009937425.1 Gammaproteobacteria bacterium | reverse complement strand
CGTATACCCTCACCCTGCCCCTCTCCCGCAAGCGGGAGAGTGGACCCTTTGTTTCAGGGTGGGGTTACTGTCTGGTCGATGGCGCCGAATACGGATTCGCCTTCGGAATCCAGCATTTCAATTCGAACGCGATCGCCGAATTTGAGGAACGGGGTAGTGGCTTTGCCGGTTTCCAGCACCTCCAGGACGCGTTTTTCGATCAGGCAGGCGCAGCCGCGGGTGGCGTCCTGGTTGGAGACGGTGCCGGAGCCGATGATGGTGCCTGCGGCCAGGCGGCGGCTTTTGGCGGCGTGGGCGATGAGGCGGTCGAAGCCGAAATGCAGATCTTCTCCGGCAAGGGGAGCGCCGATGAGCTCGCCGTTTACGCGGCAGGTGAGCGGCAGGTGTATGCGGTTGTCCCGCCAGGCATCACCCAGCTCCTTTGGTGTTACCGCCACCGGCGAGTAGGCGTTGGCGGGTTTGCCGTGCACGAATCCGAAACCCTTGGCGAGCTCGTCGGGGATGAGGTTGCGCAGCGACACGTCGTTCACCAGCATCAGCAGCTTGATGTGGCCGCCGGCGGCCCCTGCCGTCACGCCCATGGGGACATCGTCGGTGACGATGGCAACTTCGGCCTCGAAGTCCACACCCCAGGCCTCGTCGCCGGCGAGGATCGGATCCCCGGGACCCAGAGAGCTGTCCGAGCCACCTTGATACATGAGCGGATCGGCATACATGTGTTCCGGCATATCAGCGCCGCGGGCCCGGCGCACCCGTTCCAGATGACTGAGGTATGCGCTGGCGTCCAGCCATTGATAGGCCCGGGGGAGCGGTGCCGCCAAATCATCCGAATCGACGGCGAATCCCAGTGACGCGTCGGCGTTGAGAGATGCGTAAACCTGTTCCAGGGCCGGCGTAATACGTTCCCAGTTGTCCAGGGCGGTTTGCAATGTGGCCGCATGATCCGGCACGGCAAGGGCGCGCCGCAGATCTTTGTCCACGATCACCAGGGTTCCGTCGCGGCCTCCGGATTTGAGCGAGGCGAGCTTCACTCGTCGCCGGACTTCCAGCTATCCGCGTAACCCTCCCACTCGGTAAACGCCAGGGGCGCGGCAATTTCCAGTGCATCCCGCGTATCGATCATGACGGCGACTTCGTCGGTCTCGCTTCGTGCTGCTTTCAGGCCGGTGGCCAGGGCTTTGGGATGTGGTCCGTGGGTGATGCCTGCCGGGTGCACCGTCATCATTCCAGGATGGATATTATCCCGGGAGAAAAACTCGCCGCGGTGATAAAAGATGACCTCGTCGTAGTCGTCGTTATTATGGAAGAACGGGACCTTGAGTGCGCCGGGATCAGATTCGATAGGGCGCGGTACAAAGGTGCAGATCACGAAGCGATTGGCGACAAATGTCGTGTGCGCCGAAGGAGGAACATGGTAGCGATGGCTCATGAGCGGGCGAATGTCCCGCCAATTGACACGTACGGGAGCCAGCGTGCCATGCCAGCCGACGGCATCGAGAGGATTAAAAGGATAGGTGATCGTACTCAGATCGCCGCGGCGCTTAACCGACACGCGCCATTCCGCGTCGGATTGCTGATCGTGAAAGGCGTCGTCCATTGCCGGCACGTCCAGAACCGCGGGATCGAAAATCGCATGGGCGCCGACTATGCCTTTTTCGGGCAGCTGGTAACTGCTGTTGCAGGCCTCGACGAGCAATAGCGAAGACGCTTCTGCAACCTCCAGCCGCCACATGGTGCCCCGGGGCAATAAGATGTAATCGCCGTCGCGAAACGCCAGGTGTCCGTAGTCACAGAAGAGATCGCCGCTTCCCCGATGCACGAACAGCAGTTCGTCGCCGTCGGCGTTGCGCGCCAGGTGATCCATGTCCTTGGTGCAGTGCCAGAAGCGCACGCGCGTATGCACGTTTCCGACCAAGGCGCCTGCGTTCCACGGCGATGCACCCTCGGCGTCCAACTTGTTGGTGTCGAAGGCACGGGGCCGGCACGGTCCCGCCACGTGACTCCACCCGGTGGGAGGGTGGCGGTGATACATTTGGGTCGCAGGACCGAAAAAGCCTTCTTTGCCGAGCTCGCGCTCATAGGAATCAGCGGGCAGATCCGCGTGGGCCTGGTTCGAAGTTTGCCCTTCGGATCGGGGAAAGGAGATCCAGCGCGAGTTCGCCATCTCAAATTACTCCGCGGGCTATTTGATCATTTTCAATCGCTTCGAACAAAGCTTGAAAATTCCCCTCGCCAAACCCTTCATTGCCTTTGCGCTGAATGATTTCAAAGAAAACGGGACCGATGACGGTTTCGGTGAAGATTTGCAGCAACAGCCCCTGGCCATCTTCCGGCGCACCGTCGATCAAGATCTTGTTTTTTCGCAATCTGTCCAGATCCTCGCCGTGCCCGGGAACCCGTTCGTCGACCGCCTCGTAGTATGTTTCGGGCACGTCCATGAACTTGATGCCGTTTTTTGACAAGCTCTCCACCGTTGCATAGATGTCGTCGCTGGCAAGGGCGATGTGTTGAATACCTTCGCCCCGATAGGCTTCCAGATATTCCTGAATCTGGGACTTGCCGTCGGAGGGTTCGTTGATGGGGATACGGATCTTGCCGCAGGGACTCGCCATGGCGCGGGACTTGAGGCCCGTAGCCTTACCATGAATATCAAAAAAACGAATCTCCTCGAAGTTGAACAAGCGTTGGTAAAAACCCGCCCACTCATCCATGCGACCATTGTGGACATTGTGCGTGAGATGGTCGACGTGGGTCAGGCCGGCACCAGAGGGGTGGCTGGCGGTGCCGTCCTCGGCGACGAAATCCACATCGTAAATAGAGTGGTCACCGTAGCGATCGATAAGGTAAATCAAGCTCTCGCCGATGCCGCGCAGGGCGGGAATATTGAGTTCCATGGGGCCCAGGGGCCCCTGGTGGGATTCGGCCCCGAGCCCGAGGGCTCGGGTGTGAGCGTGTCCCGCATCGCTGACGCGGATGGCAAAGGCGCAAACGGAGGGACCGTGCACCTTGGCGAAGGCCCTGGCGAAGCTGTCCGGCTCGTGGTTGACGATGAAATTCACGTCACCCTGGCGGTACAGAACGACGCGCTTCGAGCGATGCCTGGCGACGGCGGTGAAGCCCATTTTCTTGAACAATTCACCCAGCAGCTCGGAATCGGGGGCGGTGTACTCGACGAACTCGAAGCCGTCGGTGCCCATGGGGTTGTCAGACGTGGTGACCACGGAAGTATCCCCGGCAATGTAAGTGTAGGAGTAACTATAGACGCTTCAGCGGGCGTGGCGGCGGCGCTGCGCCAGTGCCTCGGCAGCGATGCGAAGAAAGCGAATGGGTTCAGGGAATCCCTTTAATTCCAGCTGGATCTGCGGCGCAACGCAGTCCGTTGGCGGGATTCAAGTACGCCTCCATGATTGCGTCTCCAATGGTCTTGACGGTGGCGCCGTCGTGCTCGCGCACCGCTTTGCCGAGAAGAGCCGCGGCTTCGTTGAAGCGCGCGGTATCCGAGAACACCGGCCAAATTAATTCCAACGGGCTATCGAAATGCCAGATCCAGGTTTTCGTTTTGTGGCGGAGTTCTCTTGACGCGTTGTCCATTGCGCTTCACTCTATATTTAATGTATCCGGCGACCGCATTGTCGACCTCCCTCAAATGGTTCGCCCGAATTGCGATTCCGGTGGGTTTTTTAAACCTTTCCGGATGCGCGAACTTTCCCGACTGGTCATTCGACAAACAAGATTCCCTCGAGACCCCTGCACCCAGCGACCGGTTCCTGTTGCCGGCCGACGGGTCCGACGTCGTCGGTGAGGTGCAGGTTACCGTCGTCCGCCACGAGGACACCCTGCACGATATCGCCCGGCGTTACGATCTCGGCTACGAAGAGATCGTGGCTGCCAACCCCGGCGTCGATCCGTGGCTGCCGGGGGAGGGTACACAGGTAGTGTTGCCCACACAGTTTGTGCTGCCGAACGGGATCCGTGAAGGGCTGGTGCTGAATCTCGCCTCCATGCGGCTGTTCTACTTCCCCACGCCGGCGAAAGGCGATACGCCGGTAGTGATCACACATCCCATCGGCATTGGCCGGGAGGGTTGGCAGACGCCACAAGGCCATACCCGGATTATCCAGAAACTCGTGCGGCCCTCCTGGACTGTGCCCGCATCGGTATTGAGAGAGTATGCGGAAAATGGCGAGCCGCTGAAGCCAATCGTGCCGCCGGGCCCGGATAACCCCCTGGGAAGCCACGCCATGCGATTGAGCCTCCCCAGCTATCTAATCCATGGCACCAACAAATCCTACGGCGTGGGCATGCGGGTCAGTCACGGTTGTGTGCGTCTGTACCCGGAGGATATCGCGAGTTTATTTCCCCAAGTCCCGTTGGGAACAGACGTGCGCATTATTAATGAGCCCTATGTCGCCGGGTGGCGTGGCGGGCGCCTCTATCTGGATGCCCACAAACCCCTGTCGGAAGAGGCCCCGCGATGGGGTAAGAAGCTCGCGGCCCTGGAGCACGTGCTTGCGGTGAAGGCTGTCGATGCAAAGGTGGCCGTCGACTGGTCCAGGGCGCGGCAGGTGGCGGCCGAGGCTCACGGTATTCCCATGGTCATTTCCGCCGGTGGCCCGGATCTCGACGTCATGCTGGCCCAGGCACCACGGGTGCCCAGTAAGCCTTACTGGGCAGCGGCGGACTACGCGGATCTCTGAGACTTACTGGACCGTGAACTCTTTCTCCGGCGGACCCTTGTTCGGCTCCACCATGGGGATTCGCACGCCGCTGTGGGTCGTATCGGAGTATTCGAAGCCGCGCAGACGCCGCGATTCTAACCTGGGATCGGATTTCTGAATGGCCGCGTTTTTTTGCAACACCATCGAAGCAGATTGATTGATTTCTTTGTCGGCAACCGGCGAGCAGGTCTTGGCGTAGGTCCAGCTGCCATCGGCCGACCTGTATTTGCAGAGCGCAAGCGTGGAACTCGACCAGCCCATCAAAATCAAGGCGGCGATCAGAGCGCGCTTCATGGCATCCTCCTTGGCGTCCGGCTTATACGCCGACTCTCGTCTAATGTTACGCCTTTTCGGGCTAGTAGGCGCGCATTTGACCCACCAACACACCCTGAATTCGCACCCGTTCGGGGGCGTAACGTAGCGGCGCCAACTCCGGATTAGCCGGGTGAAGGATGCAGGCACCCGGGACCTGCTCGATGCGTTTCAGAGTCGCCTCCTCGCCGTCGATGAGGGCGACCACGATTTCACCGTCACGGGCGTGGTCCCGCTGTTCTATTACCACCCAATCAGCGTCGAGGATCCCCGCGTCAATCATGGAATCGCCCTGTACCTGGAGCACATAGCAGCGGCCCTTACCCCGCAGTTGCATGGGTACATCCAGCTCCTGTGGATTTTCCAGCGCTTCGATGGGTCTCCCGGCGGCGATTCGCCCGAGCAGGGGCAGGCTGGATGTTTCTTCTTCCCGTGGCTCACACAGGCGCACACCACGCTGCTTGCCCAGCAGGGGCTCCACGTAGCCGGCTTCCACCAATGCCTGAATATGCTTGTGCATCGAGCCCCGGGAGCGTAGCCCCAGCGCCAGACAGAGCTCATCGAGGGTCGGCGGGTGCGCCTGGCGTTCCCGGCTATGCCGCAGGTGCTGAACGATGGCCCGCTGGCGGCGTGTCAGTGTCTCGTCCATGGCTTCGCTTGTCTGTTCTCTATTGGTTCTCTAGACTCAGCATAGATAACCGACGGGGAGACTGCAAATGGAAACAGTGCTCGAGAGGGATCCGGAGGCCCCGGAAGCCCATGGCGCCCGGGGTACTCCCGGGACAGTCGGCGGCCTGATTGCGCGTCTGGATGCGGATTTTCCCGGGCGCATCAGCGCCAGGCAGGTGGCGCCTGCGCAACCTGCGCGCTACGCCCATATGCCGGTGGATTTGGATCCGCGCCTGCGGGCGGCGCTCGAGAGCCGCGGCATCGGGCAGCTCTACACACACCAGCGCGAGGCCTGGGATCAGCTTCGCGCAGGCAGACACTCGGTCGTGGTCACGCCGACCGCTTCGGGCAAGACCCTTTGTTACAACCTGCCGGTGCTGCAGTCGGTACTGGAAGAAAAGGCCAAGGCGCTCTATCTGTTTCCTACCAAGGCCCTGTCCCAGGACCAGGTGGCGGAAATTATCGAACTGAATCGGGCCGAGGATCTGGGCGTGCGCGCCTTTACCTTCGACGGGGATACACCGGGTGACGCACGCCAGGCGGTGCGCACCCGCGGCGATATTGTCGTCAGTAATCCGGACATGCTGCATCAGGGCATTCTTCCCCATCACACCAAGTGGGCGCAGTTTTTCGAATGCTTGCGTTATGTGGTCATCGACGAGATGCATACTTATCGCGGAGTGTTCGGTTCTCATATGGCTAACGTCGTGCGCCGGCTGAGGCGTGTCTGCCGTTTCTATGGCGCGGATCCGGTGTTCGTGCTGTGTTCCGCCACCATTGCGAATCCTGGTGAGCTGGCGGCGCGCCTTATCGAGGATGAGGTGCACACCATCGACGAGAGCGGCGCTCCGCGGGGGAAGAAGACGGTCTTGTTGTGGAATCCGCCGGTTGTGAATCCGGATCTCGGAATCCGCGCCTCGGCGCGTTCACAAACCACCTGCATCGCGCGCCTTGCGGTCAAGGTTGGATTGAAGTGCATTTTGTTCGCGCAAACCCGCACCATGGTGGAGGTGCTCACCAAGTACCTGAAAGACGCCTTCGACAACGACCCGCGCCGGCCGCCCCGGGTAAGAGCGTATCGAGGCGGATACCTGCCGACGCAACGCCGGGAGACCGAGAGCAAGCTGCGTGCCGGTAACGTCGACTGCGTGGTCGCCACTTCGGCACTGGAGCTCGGTGTCGATATCGGCGCCCTGGACGTATGTGTGCTGAACGGATACCCGGGCACGATCGCCGGGACCTGGCAGCGTCTCGGAAGGGCGGGGCGGCGCAACCGGCCATCGCTCGGGGTGTTGGTGGCCACCAGTCAGCCATTGGACCAATTCATGGTGCGCCATCCGGATTTCTTCTTCGGCGCGTCACCGGAGCACGCGCGCATCGATCCGGAGCAATTGCTGATACTTCTGGATCACGTGCGTTGCGCCGCTTTCGAGCTGCCTTTTAATGACGGTGAGCGTTTCGGCAATAGCGACGTCACTGAGTTGCTCGGCTACCTGGAAGATGAGCAGTTGTTGCACCACGAGGGTGGCCGCTGGCATTGGATGGCCGACAGCTATCCGGCTAACGCGGTGGGCCTGCGCACCGTGGCCGAGGGAAACTTCGTAGTGATCGACATCACCGATGGCGGCAAGCGAGTCATCGCCGAAGTGGATTATTCCGGAGCACCAATGACTTTGTATGAGGGTGCAATCTATATGTTGCAGGCGCGCCCATGGCAGGTGGAGCAGTTGGACTGGGAAGGACGCAAGGCATACGTGCGCCAAACCAACGCCGACTACTATACGGAGGCCATCGATTACACGCGCCTCAAGGTGCTCGAAACATTCGAAGAAGATAAACGGCAATCCGCCGCCAGCGCCCACGGCGAGGTGCATCTCGTGCGCCGCGTGGCCGGCTTTAAAAAGATCCGTTACTACAGTCACGAGAACATCGGTTACGGCAACGTCAATCTTCCCGACCAGGAAATGCACACTACGGCCGTATGGTGGAGTCTCCGCCCCCATGTGCTCGATCAACAATTCAGTTCACGTTGGCAAGCTCTGGACGGCTTTCTCGGCGCTGCTCACGCCATGCACTTCGTGGCCGCCATGCTGAGCATGTCGGAGCCCGGTGATTTGGGGCGTGCAGTGGGCGCCAGTGACGCCACCTGGTTCACGACCGTCGGCATGGCAGGCCGGCGCGAGACCCACTCCACCACCGGCGAGCCCGTGGATCCGGAAGCTCCCGACGTGTTGTTCCAGCCTACGGTTTTTCTTTACGACAATTATCCGGGAGGGATCGGTTTGTCGGCGCCGTTGTACGATTTGCGCACCCGGGTGATTGCCGGAGCCAGGGGCATGGTCAACACCTGTCCCTGTACTGAAGGTTGTCCAGCCTGCATCGGGCCCATACTGGGATCCGAGGAGCAACGGGAGCATACGCCGAAAAGTCTGGCTCTCGTAGTGTTGTCGTTACTCGCCGACGATCGCGACAGTCCATCGTGAGCAGCCTGCGTTCCAGGTTGGACGCCCTGCAGCAGCAGTCGGGCATTTCCAATCGTGATAACGATGCCGGCGCTGCGCCTGAGTCCATCGATGGGCTACGCCGGCGATTGCAACGGGTGGGGGCCGGACGGCGGCGCCGAACATCACGTGGAAAGCGCATCGACGATCAGACACTTGCCGACAGACTCGGCGGTCATGTGGTGCACGATGGTGTTATCGGCATTCGTGAGCAACTTACCGCCGATGCTGTACACGGGGAATTTCCCCTGGTCGATCCGACACTGCGCCAGGCGCTTTCGCTTTGCACCGGCGAAGCCGGCGTGATGCCAAGCGCATGTGTTTTCATGGACACGGAAACCACCGGACTCGCCGGCGGAACCGGAACGCTGGTTTTCCTCCTGGGCATGGCGCGTTTTTCCGGCGGCGCGCTGGAAGTCAATCAGCTGTTCCTCACCGGCTTCCAGGGCGAAAGCGCCATGTTGGGTGCGGCGCGGGATTATCTGCTCGGCGCCGACACGCTGGTGACTTTCAATGGCCGCAGCTTTGACAGCCCGTTGTTGGCGGCGCGCTATCGCCTGTCGGGGTTGAGTGATCCCTTCGCCGGGTTGCGGCATGTGGATTTGTTGCATCCAACACGCCGTACATTCAAGCACCGTTGGCCCGATTGCCGGCTGCAAACGGTGGAACGGCGCCTGCTCGGTGTCGCGCGTGTCGGGGATTTGCCGGGTTCCGAGGCGCCCCAGGCCTGGTTCGATTGGGTACGTCACGGGCGGGACAATGCGCTGTCGGCCGTGTGCTCTCACAATCGCCTGGACTTGCTGACCCTGGCGGTATTGCCGGCGGCCCTGCAACGCAGTCACGACGATCCCATAGCTGCCGATGCCAATGTGCTTGCCTGTGCAAGACACTATTGTCAGGGTTCCGGCCCTGGAGACGAGGCCGCCTTCGAATACCTGCTACGCTACCGTGCTGGTCTGGCTCCTGAGGGTCTGCTGGAACTTGCCCGGCTGGCGCGGCGGCGGGGCGAGTGGAAGCTGGCCGTGAATCTCTGGGAACAGGTGGCAGAGGCGGGCGTGGCCGAGGCCATCGAGCATCTGGCCAAGTACTACGAGCATGAGCAGCGGGACTACGCCTATGCGCTGCAGGTCACGGCCCGCTTACTGGCCCACGCTCCCCACGACCAGCAACACCTGCGGCGGGACGCGAGACTACGCGCGCGATTGGCCGCAAAGCGGTGTTGAGGCATCGACTTTCGCTATCATCTATATATGTGCCGTCACAACGGCGATTTACTTAGCGGGTCAGGCGGAAAGAATGGATCGTAAAGCAGAAAGCAAAGGGCCGGGAAAGGCCTACAAGAACGAAGAGTTTATCGACACCCGGGATGCCCGGCCGCTGCGCATCCTGGCCGAGTATCTGGAACCCGAGGCGCGATTCAAGCGACTCCACGTTCACGACACCATCATATTCTTCGGATCCGCGCGAACACTGTCCAAAGATGAAGCAAGCGCCGCTTTGGAGACGGCAAAGGCTGAAGGGGGTAATGTCCGGCATGCGGAGATGCAGCTGCACATGGCGCGATACTACGAGGACGCTCGGACGCTTGCCCACCGCTTGAGCGAGTGGTCGATGAACCTCGATCGCCGGGAGCGCCGATTTCTGGTGTGTACCGGTGGAGGACCCGGGATCATGGAAGCGGCGAACCGGGGTGCATCGGAAGCCAACGCGTTGAATATCGGGCTGACCATCTCCATGCCCACCGAAGAATTCGATAATCCCTACGTCACGCGGGATCTCTCTTTCGAGTTTCACTATTTCTTCATGCGCAAGTTCTGGTTCAGTTACATGGCCAAGGCAGTGGTGGTAATGCCCGGCGGATTCGGCACGCTGGACGAGTTTTTTGAACTCATGACGCTCATTCAGACCTTGAAGATGAAGAAACGTCCGCCTATCGTGCTGTTCGGCAGTGAGTTCTGGAGCAAGGTGCTGGATCTGGAAGCGCTCGCCAGTTTCGGCACCATCGACGAACAGGACCTGGATCTCTTTCTGAGAACTGATTCCGTGGATGAGGCATTCGATTTTATTACCAGCGAGCTGGCAACAATCGGTTTGAGCGATTCAGGACCCTCTCTTTAGCGATGAGCACCGAGGATGGCGCCGCCGTAGAAAAACACTACATCAGTGCCGAGCAACTGCTTGACGATTCTTTCCGTCTCGGCGTGAAAATCCTGGAAAGTGGCTTCCGGCCCCACTTCATCGTTGGCATCTGGCGCGGTGGTGCGCCGGTAGGCATCACGGTGCAGGAGTTGCTGGATTTTTTCGGCATCCACACGGACCACATTTCCATCCGCACGTCGTTTTATAAGGGCATCGATGAGCGAGAATCGCACATCCGTGTTCACGGGCTGCAATATGTCATCGACAATGTCGATGCTGATGAAGGACTGCTCATCGTCGATGACGTGTACGATACCGGATTGAGCATTGAGGCCGTTATCGCGGATCTGCGCAAACGAGCACGCCGAAATACGCCAACCGAAATTCGCATCGCTACCGCCTACTTCAAGCCCAGGAACAATCGTACCGACCGTGTGCCGGATTATTTCATCCACGAGTCCGACAGCTGGCTGGTGTTTCCCCACGAGTTGAACGGTCTCAGCCGGGAGGAGATTCTGAAGAGAAAACCCGGAATCGAGGCTATCGTCGATAAGTTTGCGTAAGCACCTTCCGGGCGGCTACCTTCCAGGCGGAGAGCATCCATGATGAATCCCCCCCGCCTGGAACTCAAAAACATCACCAAGGCCTACCCGTCGGTGGTGGCCAACGATCACGTCGACCTGTGCGTCATGCCCGGTGAAATACACGCCCTGCTCGGAGAGAACGGCGCCGGCAAGAGCACCTTGATGAAAATCATCTACGGCGTGGTTAAAGCCGATGATGGGGAAATTTTCTGGAACGGCCGCCCAGTCACCATATCCAATCCTGCCGAGGCCAGGCGTCTTGGTATTGGCATGGTGTTTCAGCATTTTTCCCTATTCGAGACCCTCACCGTGGTCGAAAACGTCGCACTGGCGATGGAAGGCCGATTCGACCTGGAGGCACTGGCAAAACGCATCGATGCAGTATCCGAGCACTACGCCATGGCGCTGGATCCGGAACGGCTGGTGCATTCGCTTTCGGTGGGCGAGCGCCAGCGTGTGGAAATCGTGCGTTGTCTTCTCCAGGAACCCGATCTGTTGATCATGGACGAGCCCACGTCGGTACTCACGCCAGCAGCCGTGCGCGGCTTGTTCAAAACCTTGGGGCAATTAGCGGATGACGGTTGCAGTGTGCTCTACATCACTCACAAGCTGGAGGAATTACGGGCGCTCTGTCACAAAGCGACGGTGATGCGCGACGGACGTATTGCCGGCACCGCGGATCCGGCGCAGGAAAGTGCTGCCGGGCTGGCGAGGCTGATGGTCGGCCGGGATCTGCCGGTGTGCGCGCATTCAGCTCCGGTGGTGGAGGGCGACGCACGATTAATCATCGAGGGCCTTTCGCGGCCCGCCGATGATCCTTTCGGTACGGATCTCGAAGACATCAGTCTCAGCGTGCACGGCGGTGAGATTGTCGGCATCGCGGGAATATCGGGCAACGGTCAGAAGGAGTTGCTGGCCTCCTTGAGCGGCGAGCATCCGCTCTCCAGGGAACAATCCGCGCAGATTCGAATAAACGGCAAGGAGGCTGGCCATCTGCATGCCGGGGCGCGGCGCGACCTGCGTATGACTTTTGTGCCGGAGGACAGACTGGGTCGGGGCGTCGTGGCATCGATGCCGCTCAGCGACAATAGTCTGCTCACCGCGCATCGTAACGACATGGTGCGTTTCGGATTGGTGCGTGCATCCAAGGTAGAGACTTTCGCGGAACACTGTGTACGTGACTTCGATGTGCGATGCGCCGGAGTGCATGCCCAGGCGCGAAGTCTTTCCGGCGGCAATCTTCAGAAATTTATTGTCGGGCGGGAAATCCTGCAACGGCCCCGGGTACTGATCGCGGCGCAACTCACATGGGGAGTCGACGTCGGGGCGGCTGCAGACATCCGCCAATCATTGGTGGATTTGCGCAACACCGGAGTTGCCATATTGCTGATTTCCGAGGATATCGAGGAGCTGTTCGAGATCTGCGATCGCATCGCCGTCATTGCCCGGGGCCGGTTATCCGCCGCCAAGCCGACCGCGGACACAGACACGGAAGAGATCGGACTCTTGATGGGTGGCGTGTCTCCCCACGCCGGGGTGAGGAGCGAGAGTGCTTAGGCTCGAAGCACGGCCGCAGGCATCCACGTGCATGCGTTACCTGTCTCCCGTTATCGCAGCGGGTCTGACGGCGGTGTGTGGAATCGTGTTCTCGGTGTTCATCGGGCTCAATCCAGCAGATGCTTTCCACGCCTTTTTCATCGCCCCCATCGACGATCTCTATGGCTTGGGAGAGCTTGGCGTCAAGGCAGCACCGCTGATGTTGATTGCCACGGGACTCGCCATCGGCTTCCGCTCCAATATCTGGAACATCGGTGCCGAGGGACAACTGACTTTCGGCGCCGTCTGTGGCGGTGGATTGGCACTTTATTACTACGGTTCCGAAAGTGCCTGGTTGCTGCCGGCGATCATCATCGCGGGCGCTCTGGGCGGCATGGCATGGGCGGCGGTTCCGGCGTTTTTGCGTACGCGCTTCAATACCAACGAAATTCTCGTAAGCTTGATGCTGAACTATGTGGCGGTGCTGTTTCTCAGCTACCTGGTGCACGGCCCATGGCGCGATCCCGAAGGCTTCAATTTCCCCGAGTCTCGTCTGTTTCCCGATGCCGCCATGCTGCCCGTGATCCTCGACGACACCAGGCTGCACCTGGGCCTGCCCATCGCCCTGGCGGCAGTGATGCTCGGCTGGCTGTTCGTGCGCAAGAGCTTTGTCGGCTACCAGATGCGTGTTGCGGGGCTTGCAGACGATGCTGCGCTGTATGCCGGTTTCAACCGCAAGCGCATGGTCTGGATCGGGTTGCTGTCGGGGGGAGCCGCGGCGGGAGTTGCCGGGCTTTGCGAAGTAGCCGGGCCCATCGGCCAGCTGCTGCCATCCGTATCGCCGGGTTACGGCTACGCGGCAATTATCGTCGCCTTCGTCGGGCGCCTGCATCCCATCGGCATTCTGCTGGCGAGTCTGCTGATGTCGCTGCTTTATCTCGGTGGCGAATCGGCACAGATGGAGCTCGGTTTGCCATCGGCGGTGACCGGAATTTTTCAGGGTGTGCTGTTGTTCTTTTTGTTAGCGGCGGATTTATTCATTAATTTCCGGGTGCGCCTGATGCCGCGTCGGGTGCCGGCAATGGGGGAGGCCGCACCATAGTGGAGACCGTCGCCGCCATTGCGCTGGCCACCCTGGGTGCAGGTACGCCGTTGGTGTTTGCCGCCCTCGGTGAGCTGGTGGCGGAGAAGTCCGGCGTCCTCAATCTCGGTGTGGAAGGCATGATGGTGATGGGCGCCGTGTCCGGCTTCGTTGTCGCCGCCGAAAGCGGCAATCTCTGGTTGGGCGTGCTGGCGGCCCTGCTGGCAGGCGCCGCCATGGCTGGACTGTTCGCGCTGCTGACCCTGACGTTCCAGGCCAATCAGGTGGCGGCCGGGCTCGCGCTGACCATCTTCGGGATCGGCGCCAGTGCCTACATCGGCCTCGACTACACCAGCGTTGCCCTCACGGGGATTCAACCGCTGCTGTTGTCGTTGGATCCGCTGATGTACCTGTCCTTTGGCATGTTCGGGGCGGTCAGTTGGTTTCTGTATCGCACCCGCTATGGTCTCGTGCTCCGGGGAGTCGGCGAGGCGCCCGCGTCGGCCCATGCCATCGGCTACTCGGTGACCCGGATCCGCTATCTGGCGGTGCTTTTCGGTGGTGCCATGGCGGGTCTTGGTGGCGCTTATCTGGCGCTGGTATACACCCCCCTGTGGGTGGAAGCCATGAGCGCAGGGCGCGGCTGGATTTCGTTGGCGCTGGTGGTGTTTGCCACCTGGCGGCCGCTGCGGGTGATGCTGGGAGCTTATCTGTTCGGTGGAATTACCATCATTCAGTTCCACGCCCAGGCCCTCGGTGTCGACTTACCATCCCAGCTCCTGTCCATGCTGCCCTATCTCGCCACCATCGTGGTGCTGGTGCTGATCTCCCGGGATATCAAAACCATTCGCCTGAATGCACCCGCTTCCCTGGGAATGTCGTATCATCCGGCTGCCTGAGCACCGGAGTTTTCGCCATGAAAAGATCGTCGTTCCTGCTCTGGGCGGTACTCGCCGCCATGCCGGCCATGACCGGCACGACGGTGGCGCAGGCCGCCGAAGCCCTGAAGGTGGGTTTTGTATACGTAAGCCCCATCGGTGATGCGGGCTGGACCTTTCAGCACGACAGCGGCCGCAGGCAAATGGCGGCGGCCATGGGGGAAAAGGTCGAAACGAAATTCATCGAAACCGTGCCGGAAGGTGCCGAGGCCGAGCGGGTCATCCGTCAATTCGCCGCCGATGGCTACGGGCTCGTGTTCACGACCTCCTTCGGCTACATGAATCCGACGATCAAGGTTGCCAAGCGTTTTCCCGCTACCAAATTCGAGCACGCCACCGGCTACAAGAGGGCCAAGAACGTCGGCACCTATAACGTGCGTTTTTACGAAGGCCGTTATCTTGCGGGCATCGTGGCAGGCGGAATGAGCAAGTCGAATGTAGCCGGCTATGTGGCCGCCTTTCCCATCCCCGAGGTACTCATGGGCATCAATGCCTTCACCCTGGGGATGCAGAGCGTCAATCCCGAGGCACGGACGAAAGTTATCTGGACCAATTCCTGGTATGACCCGGGTCGCGAGCGAGAGGCCGCGCACGTGCTCGTCACCCAGGGGGCCGACGTGCTGACCCACCATACGGACTCGACGGCGGTGGTGCAGGCGGCGGATGAGAAGGGCGTCTACGCGGTGGGTTACCATTCGGATATGTCGAAGTACGGCCCCAAGGCACACCTCACGGCCGTTACCCACCATTGGGGCGACTTCTACACGCGCATGACCCGGGAGGTGATCGACGGCAACTGGCAGTCCCGCGATGTCTGGGGTGGTATCAAAGCCGGCATGGTGAGTCTGGCGCCGATCAATCCCGTTGTGCCTCGTGACGTGGTCGTCATGGTGCAGGGCAAGGAAGACGCGATCAGAAACGCCAGCTTCCATCCGTTTCAGGGTCCGGTCAAAGACCAGGGAGGTACGCTACGTATTGTCTCCGGCACGACTATCAGCGACGGTGATCTGCAGAAGATGGATTGGTACGTCCAGGGTGTGCAGGGCAAGCTGCCCAAGTAGCTCGTGAAGCCGAAAATGGATCTTGAAGTTCTGATCAGCGAGGCCGAGATCCAGCGCAGGGTGCGGGAGCTGGCCGCGGAAATTTCCAGGGATTACGCGCAAGCCGATGAGTTGATTCTCGTTGGCGTTCTCAAAGGCGCGTTCATTTTTCTTGCTGATCTTTCCCGGTGTCTGACCATTCCGCGAAGCATCGAGTTCATGGCCGTGTCGAGCTATGACAACGGCGACCAGGAGAGCAGCGCCGTGCGCCTGGTCATGGATCTGCGCAAGAACATCGAAGGCAAGCACGTGCTGGTGGTGGAAGACATCGTCGACACGGGCCGCACGCTGAATTTTCTCGGCGAACTGCTGGCGGCGCGCAAACCCGAGTCCGTCAAGACATGCGCGCTGGTACGCAAACCGGACCGTGCCAGAGTGGAGACGGAAATCGACTATCTGGGCTTCGAGATTCCAGACGCCTGGGTGGTCGGGTACGGCCTGGACTATGACGAACAAAACCGCACGCTGCCGTATATCGCATCGATCAATCCCGCCTCCTGACTGATCGACGATGCAGGAGAACGCGCAATCCATAACCGTCCTGGGCGCCGGTGTGGTTGGCATCGCCTGCGCTGTCCACCTACTGCGCGACGGTCACCGGGTTACCATCATCGACCGGCTGCCTCCCGGTGAAGCCTGTTCCTCCGGCAACGCGGGCGTCTTCGCGAGCTACGCTTGTTTGCCGGTGTCTCTTCCGGGGCTCTTCTGGTCAGTGCCCGGTATGCTGCTCGATCCAGCCGGCGCGCTCACGATTCGCATGAGCTACTGGCTGACGCTGTTCCCGTGGCTGGTGAAGTTTCTGCGCGCCGGGCGAATGGAACCCATGCAGTCCTCGGCGCGTGCGTTGAGCTTTTTGGTGAATAATAGCTTGGAGCAACATCGTGATCTGGCGCGAGGTGCGGGTGTCGACCATCTGCTGCGCCCGGCGCCGCTGGTTTATGCATATGCCGATGAAGCCAGTCTGTCCAAAGGCTTACACACCTGGGACTGGCGGCGGCCCTACGGTGTCGAGCCGCGGGTCGTGCGCGGGGCCGAACTGCGCGAGCTGGAGCCGGCGCTGTCAGAGGAACTACCCTGTGCGGTGGTGATCGATGATTGCGGGCACACGACCAATCCGTCGCTGCTGGTGAAGGGGCTTGCAGACTATGCGCAACGCCAGGGAGCGACACTGCTGCAGCGTGACGTCATCGATATACATCCTCGAGATGGGGGTGGTGTCCGGCTTTCTACCGATGACGGTGACATCATGGCCGAAAAAATCGTCATCGCCGCGGGCGCCTGGTCGGGAAAGCTCGCTGAACAATGTGGCGAAGCAGTGCCGTTGGAAGCCGAGCGTGGCTACCATCTCATGCTGCACGACCCCGGTGTCGAGCTGCGTTCCATCGTTGGCTCGGCGAAGGGGAAGTTTCTTGCCACACCCATGGACGAGGGATTGAGGCTCGCCGGGACAACGGAATTCGCAGGCCTGGATGCTCCGCCCGATTATCGCCGCGCCGAGGTGCTGCGCAGCCAGGTAAGGGATTTGTTTCCGGATGCGAATATTGATGACTACAGCCAGTGGATGGGGCAGCGACCATCGTTACCGGACAGTGTCCCCGTCATAGGCCCGTCACAACGCCATGCTGGAATTTACTACGCATTCGGACATCAACACATAGGCCTCACCAGCGCGCCGAAGACGGGCCGACTGATTGCGGATATGGTGGCCGGGCGGACGCCGAATATCGATCTCGGCCCTTACCGGGTCGACCGTTTCCAGCGCTGACGGCGCGAACCGCTAGACCGGTATCAGCGGCGATTCGTCGATCAAAAACCAGCTCTTGATTCGAAATCCCTGTTTCGCGAGTTCCCGCTTGAGCGCGGGCCAGTCCGGTTGGCGCGTCACACCCGATGCGTGCTGGGTATTGCCATCCTCGTTGTACTTCACGGCAGTGTAGAAAATTTCCCGTACCATGGTGCACCCTCCTGTATGTGCTGACGGGAAATACGATACAAAAAGTCCAAATGCCCAAGAAGTGCTTGCTCCGCCAACTACTTGGCTCCATGCGACAGGGCTAACCGATTGATTACGGTGTAATTTTCTTGTTCTGGCGATCGGCGCCCTCGCTGCCGCGCTGGATGATATCCAGGCCGACGCGCTCCATATCGCGAAATTGCGCCTGCGCTTCGGGCGTCAGCGAGTCCATGCGCGCATCCAGATAATTCATCAGACCGCCCACATCCGAGCGCGAGGTCATGATGGCGTCCACGCGTTTTCCATCCACGGTCAGATGATCCACACTGTGACCCATGCCGAGGGCGCCTTCACGAAGATACAAGACGGTAATTTCCGGTTCTTCGAGTAATCTGTTCTCGTTGGCATCGTACAAGGGCAGAATCACGGCCAACGCGTCATAGGTGATCAGAGCATAATCGACCTTTCTGAATGGGAAGGACTTGGTGGCAAAACTGTCCTGGGGTGTGTAGTCAGGGTAAATGTCGGCGAAGTTGGAGGTGCTGCCATCGGGGGCGACAAACTGCACCTGATCGATATGCACCAGCGCCGCATCCCCGTCATAGCAGCAGTGCTTGATCAGCGCTGTGCTGCCGCCGCATGCGCTGAGAAACAACGATGCCGAGAGCAACAGGCCGCCCAGCACGCGCTGCCCGAAAGGGGTCAATTTCTTCATGTGCTCTACCCTCAGCTGCTGTTGCCGATGTGCCAAGAGTAGTCCGCTCCTCGGCCTGGTTCCATTACAGTTGACCCGCTGCCTTTCACTGCACCACATCCGTTATCATATCCGCTAGCGCAGGCAACGAAGAAATGGCAGTGACGGAGCAGCACGGCGCAACGGTCCAGTCACCCGGCGACGGAGTGGCCTTCGTCGACGGCGAATTCGTGCCAATTGGCCAGGCTCGGCTGCCGTTATTGGACTGGGGATTCACGCGTTCCGATGTGACCTACGACGTCGTGCACGTGTGGAAAGGGAGCTTCTTCCGTCTCGAGGACCATCTGGATCGCTTCCAACGTTCCTGCGAGCATTTGCGCTTGGATCCGGGTTACGAGCGTAGCGAGATCCGCACGCTTCTCATGAATTGTGTGCGACTCAGCGGGTTGCGCGATGCCTACGTGGAAATGATATGCACGCGAGGCGTGCCGGTCCCCGGATCCAGGGATCCCCGTGATTGCCGCAATGGGTTTTTCGCATTTGCGATCCCCTTCGTGTGGATTATCTCGCCAGAGCGCCAGAAAGAGGGCGCGCACCTGATCATTTCGAAGGTGCCACGCATCCCCCCGGCCAGTGTCGATCCAACCGTGAAGAACTTTCACTGGGGCGATTTAACCCACGCGCTGTTCGAGGCATACGATCGTGGCGCTGAATCGGCGGTGCTGGTAGACAGTGACGGCAACCTCTCGGAAGGGCCGGGCTTTAATGTTTTTCGCGTCCATGAGGGAAACGTGACGACACCGGGTGGCACGGTCCTCGAAGGCATTACCCGTCAAACGGTGCGGGAGCTGTGCGAGGAGTTGGGTATTCCATTCGCATCGAAAAGCATTACACCGGATGAACTGCGTGACGCCGACGAAGTATTCATTTCATCCACTGCCGGCGGTGTCATGCCGGTAACCCGCGTTGATGGGCGCGTTTATGGCAATGGCCGTCCCGGACCGCTGACGACCCGCATCAGGGATTTGTACTGGCGTAAGCATGAGGCCGGTTGGCACGCAACGCCGGTGGACTACGAGTTGCCGTGAATGCAAGCGACGGGACGGAGCCGCTGCAGCGACTTATTGCATCGGCGCGCCGCCTTCTTGTTTGCGCCGGGCGATAAAGGTGTCGAGCTCCTCTTTTATTGCAGCATCCAGGGGCGGTTGCTCGTAGCTCTTCAGCAGCTGCCGATAAATGCGGTGCGCGCGCTGGGTGGCGTCGAGGGCGCCATTCTCTTGCCAGCTCTCGAAGTTTCGCCAATCGGAGAGCATTGGCTGATAAAAGGCTGTCTCGTAGCGCTCCATGGTGTGCGGCGAACCAAAAAAATGCCCGCCTGGACCGACTGCCTCGATGGCGTCAACGGCAAGATCCGCGGCGGTCACCGAAACGGGTCGTAGAACTTCTGCCATGCCTTGCAGCATCTCCGCGTCGATGATGAACTTCTCGAAGGACGCGCACAGCCCGCCCTCCAGCCAGCCGAGGCCGTGATGCACGAAATTCGCATGGGCGAGCACCGATGCCCAGATGGACATTTGGGATTCGTAGGTGGCCTGGGCATCCGGCGCGTTGGACGCATTGACGTTGGAACTGCGGTAGGGCACGCCATAGCGGCGCGCAAGCTGGCCGCCGATGAGGGTCGCTTTGACGTACTCCGGCGTACCAAAAGCCGGCGATCCGCTTTTCATGTCTACATTGGATGTGAACCCGCCGTACATCATCGGCGTACCGGGCCCGACCATCTGCACGAAGGCAAGTCCGGCGAGCGCTTCTGCATTCTGCAGATTCAGCGCACCGGCCAGGGTCACAGGAGCCATGGCGCCGGCGAGGGTGAAGGGCGTGATCATCACGGGTTGCTTGCAGCGCGCGAGCTCGATCATGCCCCACAGCATGGGAATATCGTACTGCAACGGCGAGTTGGAATTGATCATGGTGAAAACCCGCGCTTTATCCGCGAGTTCTGATTCGTTGATGCCGAACAGAATGCGCACCATCGCCAGCACGTCGAGGGTACGCTGTCGGCCCAGGGAGTAGATGCGGAAGATCTTGTCCGTGAGCTCGATCATCGCCATGGTGGCGTCCAGATGGCGCACGGGGGTTTCGATGTTCATGGGCTCGACGCAATGACCGGCCACCAGCTGCGCGATGTTGGTGCTCTGGGTCAGGCGCAGAAAGTCGCAGTAAGCGTCGTAGGTGCCCGGCTGGCGGCCGCTGGTCAAATCCGACCAGTTGGGCGGGCTGCCCACGGCTGAAAAGTTGATGGTGTTGCCGCCGAAGATCAGGGAGTGTTCCGGATTGCGCGCATGCAGAGTGAACTCCGAGGGAATGCGGGCGATGTGCGACATCACCAGCTCGCGATCGAAGCGCACCCGCATACCGTCCTTTTCCACATCGGCACCGGCTGCCGCGAGAATGTCCCGGGCTTCCGGGAGCAGGAAATTGATGCCGATCCTTTCCAGCAGATCCAGTGAAGCCTCGTGAATGGATTCGAGCTCATCGGCGGAGATTATCTCCACCGGCGGGTAGGGATTGCGTAGTTGCCGGAAGGGTAATTGTGGAATCGTCGTACCCGCCGGCGGGCGCCGGTGGGAGCTCGATCGTCTGCTCGTTCGACGGGTCACAATAACTTCAATTCGCTGCGCGGATCTACTCGGGCATGCCGGCCTTGATAAGACCGCCGACAAAGATCTCACGGTAGTCCGTATCGGTGATCGGCAGCACCTTGTCGACAAATCCAACCGACACGTCTTGTTGTAGCCGCCGCGCGCGCTCGAGGGCGGCGCGTGCTTGGTCGATACGATCGAGCAGAGCCAGTGCGCTGGCTTCCGGTAGGAATGCCCAGAGCGCCGCGCTGGGCTGGCGCTGCGCCTTCAGCGCCCAATCGAGGCCTTCCTCGTAGCGGCCGAGCATTATGAGTGCGATGGCTTTGCTCGCCATGAATGCCCACAGTATCGGATCCCGGGGGCTCAGGCGCATCGCTTCGTCATGTGAAGCGATTGCTTCGTCGGCGCGCCCGGACATCCAAAGGCTGTGAGCGCGCCCGAAGTACGCATGCGCAAAGCTGGGAGTGAGGGAGATCGCCACATCGCACTGTGCGATTGCGGTGTCGTGCTCCCTGTGGAGGGTATAGATCCGTCCGAGCGCGACATGGGCAAAGGGATCGTTTTCATCCAGCTTCACGGCGGTTTTCCCCGCTTCGAGGGCACGCGCCATTTCGGCGTCGCGGTCCGGGGCAAAACCCAGGATGACGTGGTAGTAGAGCGACAGGGCAAGCCCCGCGTGCGCTGACGAAAACGTGGGATCCAGCGCGACCGCGCGTTCGAGAAGTGCCAACCCTTGTGCCAGGTCATCACGCTGATATTGATACAAATGCCACAGACCGCGTTGATAGCACTCCCAGGCGCCGAGATTCTCGGTCGGTTTGCGTCGCGCCCGTTGCCGCTCGGTGCTCGCGAGATGCGGCTCTATGGTAGAAACGATCGCGTGGGTGACTTCGTCCTGCACAGCGAAAATGTCTTCCAGTTCACGGTCGTAACGCTCGGCCCACAAATGTTTTTCGTCGACAGAATCTATCAGCTGCGCCGTGATCCGCACCCGATTGCCGCTACGCCGGACGCTGCCCTCGACCACGTAGCGTACGCCGAGCTTTTTGCCGACTTCCTTGATGTCTATGGCCTGACCCTTGAAGGCAAAGGAAGAGTTCCGCGCAATCACGAACAATGAACGGAACTTGGACAACTCGGTAATGATGTCCTCGCTGATACCATCGGCGAAATACACCTGCTCGGGATCCGTGCTCATGTTGTCGAAGGGCAGGACCGCGATGGACGGCTTATCCGGGAGGACCAGATTGGGCGCAGACGATCCTGCCATGGTCGTTCCCTGGTCACCGCTGGTCGTTAATCCAGGCCGCCAATGAAAAATGTGAACGGGCTTGGCGATATTCTTGAATTCTTCGACGCCACCGTCTTCGAACTCGATCGCCACTTTGCCGACGATCTGTTCATGAACTGCCGCGGATACGCAGATTCCGCCCGGATGCGCGGCCGCTTCCAGGCGCGCCGCGAGATTAACACCTTCGCCGAAGATTTCGTCCCGGTCTTCGAGGACTTCGCCGACGTTGATGCCGATGCGCACGCAAACCTGCTGCTGTTCGGGAATATCCTGGTTACGTGATTGCAGCTCATTTTGTATGGCGACAGCGGCGTTGGCGACCGCCACGACGCTGGAGAATTCGGCGAGAATTGCGTCCCCGGCGTAACGCAGTACCGTGCCACCGCCGTTCTTGATGACGTCGGTGGCGAAATCCAGCGCGCTCATGACACGGCGGTGGGTGCCCAGCTCATCGTCGCCGGTCAAGCGGCTGTAACCGGCAACGTCGGCATACAGTATCGCCGTGAGTTTGTGAGAAGCGCTGTCTTTCGGCATGCGCCGGAGCTTATCTACCTTGTGAAGGACAATCCATTGGCAGACGATTGCTTGACAGGGACCTAGCGGCAGACGCATAGTTTTCGATAAATGGAAAGAAGTTCCGTTTAATGGAACTACCGGCGGGCCGTAAGAGCCTGACGATTCCGCGGAATTGTCGCCGGTTGTCCCAGGGGGGAATTCGGGTTGATGAGCGGTGCAAAAGGCATACTCAACCGCTACGCGGCCGTGCTCGACGCCGTCGCGGCCCGGCCCGACGGCCTCTCCCTGACCGAAACCATGCAGGCGACCGGGTTGCCCCGGGGCACGGTGCACCGTTTGCTTGGAGCGCTTCAGGAGGTCGGATACCTGGCGAACCGGGACAGCCGCAAGGTCTACGTGCTCGGCCCGCGCCTCGTGCGCTTATTGCACCTTGGCGTTTCCGGCGCCTCGGCGGACATCGCGGCGAAGCCGATCCTCGATGGCCTGGTGGAGAAGCTCGGTGAGACGGCATTTCTCGCCAGACTCGCCGGCGATCGGGTCGAGTCTTCGGCCACCGCGGTACCCAGCCGCGAAGGGCAATCCCACGTACATCCGGGCCGGGACATGCCCATTCATGCCGCCGCTTCCGCCAAGGCAATATTCGCCTTTCAGGAAGCCGCGCTCATTGAGCGTGCCCTGGAACGGCCGCGTATCCGCTACACCGAAGATACGCGGGTGGATGCGGCGGATGTGCGCAGGGATTTGAAGACGGTAAGGCACAAGGGGTACGCTGTCTGCGCCAACGAACTCGACCCCGGTGTATTGAGTTATGCCGCGCCGGTAGCGGTAGATGGCGCGGGCGTTCTCTACAGCGTCGGCGTGGTTGGTTTGTCGGCGAGACTGGCGCGCTACACCGAAGCGCAACTCGCCGGCGATTTGCGCGCCGCCGCGCGATCCATATCCGCCCGCTTGTCCCATGAGTAACGATTGGCAGGTGGGTATCGACGTCGGTGGCACGTTCACCGATGTGGTTGCCTTTCAGCCGTCGACGGGAACGATCGCCGAGGCCAAGGTGCGCAGCCATCCCGACGACCCCATCGCCGGACTACTCGCGGCATTGGAAGCGGTGGGAATTTCCTGGGAGAACGTGGACGATCTCATGCACGGCACCACCATGGTGACCAATGCCATCGTCGAGGATCGTCTCGCTCCGGTGGCGCTGATCGCCACCGAGGGCTTTGCCGACACCCTTGCTATCGGGCGTCAGAACCGGCGCCATCTTTATCGTCTGGACCTGGAGCCCAAAATACGGCCCCAGGTACCCGAGCAGCTGCGCTTCGAGGTCTCCGAGCGGCTCGATGTTCACGGTGAGGTGTTGAAACCGTTAACACCCGAGGCTGTCGACGTATTGGTAGCTGAGGTGGTGGATTCCGGTGTAGCGGCGGTGGCCGTCTCATTGCTGCATTCTTATGCCAATGGTGATCACGAAGAGCAATTGGGCGCACGGCTCGGCCAGGTCGCTCCCTATCTCGCGCTTTCCCATCGCATCAGTCCTGAGGCCCGCGAGTACGAACGCACGAGCACCACCGCGTTGAGCGCCGGAGTCATGCCCCTGGCCGCGGGCTATCTGGATCGCATGGAGGAATCGCGGCCGGCGGCAAGCCGCCTGCATCTGCTGCATTCCGCCGGCGGTATGGCATCACCCGAGGCGCTGCGCGAGCTTCCCCTGGGGCTGGCGTTCTCGGGACCGGCGGCCGGAGTCAGTGCCGCCGGCTGGGTGGCGGGCGAGCTGGGTCTCGCCAACGTCATCAGCTTCGACATGGGCGGGACTACCACCGATGTGTGTTTGATCATCGATGGTCGCGCGGAGATCCGCAGCGACCGCAGCCTTGGCGGTCGTCCCTTGCGCACGCCCATGGTGGCGGTGGAGTCCATCGGCGCCGGCGGCGGATCCATTGCGCGCCTCGACAGCGACGCCTTGCGCGTCGGTCCCCAGAGCGCCGGCGCCGTGCCGGGTCCAGCCTGCTATGGACTCGGCGGTGAGCTGCCCACGGTCAGCGACGCCAATCTAGTGCTCGGTTATCTGGATGCGGAACGTCCCGTCGGTGATCTGCGCCTGGACGTTGCCGCCGCCGAGGGCGCACTGTTACCGCTGGCGACGGCCCTCGATACGAGTGTGCAGCAACTGGCGCTCGGTATTGTGCGCATCGCCAACGCCGCCATGGCGCGGGCGCTGCGCCGGGTTACCGTGGAGAAGGGTATCGACGGGCGTGAATGCACGCTCATCGCTTTCGGGGGGGCGGGTCCCATGCATGCGGTGGAGCTGGCCCGATCGTTCGACATCGGGCGGGTGGTCGTGCCGCGTTTTTCCAGTTCCTTCTCGGCCTTGGGATGTGTCAGCGCCGAGATGAGTTACACACAGCAACGCACCGTGCACCTGGCGAATACTGACTGGGAACAGGAGCGCTTAGATACCATTCGCGGCGAACTCCGTCGGCAACTGGTCAGGCATTTTTCCGAGACACAACGTAGTGATTGCACGCAAAGCGAGTTCGCCGCCGTCCGATACAGCGGTCAGAGCTACGCCGTGGAGGTGAGCGAGCCGGCGCTCGACGATCCCGAAGCACTGGGCGAGCAGTTCCGAGCCCGTCACCAGGCACTGTATGGATTTGCAACCGACGAGCCCTGGGAACTGGTGACATTGCGGATCACGTTGACGGCGCCGCGGCACGCCCGCCCGCAGCTGACGGGCGAGCATCGTGGCAGCGATGGAGAGGGCGCGGCACGCACGACGTCGTGCTGGTTCGACGCCGGTGGTGCGCGGGAAACACCGCGCTACGCCCGCGATGCATTGGGCGCGGGGAGTACCGTGAACGGTCCCGCCGTCATCGAGGATGCCTGGTCGACTGTGGTGTTGCCTCCCGGCGCCACCCTGGACGTGGATAGCTTCGGTCATCTGCACATCGACGTTGGTGAAGCGCCATGAACGCCGCCGTGGACTCGTTCACACTGGAGGTTATCCGCCACGCCTTTTCTGCTATCGCCGAGGAGATGTCCCTGGTGGTCATGCGCTCGGCGCGCTCGCCGCTGTTGCGCGAGGCGGGGGATCTGTCTTCGGCCATTACCGACGCAGATGGTGAGCTGGTGGCCCAGGGGCGCGACATCCCCATGCACATGGGTGTCATGAGTTTTACCGTCAAGGAATTTCTGAAGCGGATCCCGGCGGAGCGCCTGAACGCGGGTGACGTGTGGTTCCTCAATCTTCCGGAGATTGGAGGCAATCATCTTCCGGATGTGAAGGCCGTACGCCCGGTGTTCGTCGACGGAGTACTGCGCGCCTTCGCCGTGAGCCTGGCTCACTGGGCGGACATCGGCGGCGCGGTACCCGGCAGCTACGTGCCGGCGGCCACCGATGCCTGGCAGGAGGGTTTGCGGTTACCGCCGGTGCGATTGTTCTCCGACGCGGGCGCCGATAGAGAGAAGCTGGACCTGGTGCTCGCAAACGTGCGCGGCGCGGCGGAGCGTGAGGGAGATATTCTGGCGCAAATGGCGGCTACCCGTGCGGCGGATCAGCGTTTGCAGGCGCTTTGCGCCCGCCACGGCGGCGATTACATCGCCCTGGCCATGAGCAAGCTGCACGATCACGCCGAACAACAGATGCGCGACGCTCTGCAGAGCCTGCCGGCGGGAACTTATCACGGGGAAGATTGGCTCGACGACGATGCGGCGGGGGGTGAGCCGTTACCGATACGCGTGCGCATCGTGCTCGACGGTGATCGTGCCCTGTTCGATTTCTCAGAGTGCGGTGACGCGGCCCGCGGCCCCGTGAATACGACGCCGTTTATCGCGGCCGCATCGGTGTTTTATGCGGTGAAGGCTCTGGTGGGCGCCGATATTCAGGCCAACGGCGGTTGTTATCGGCCGATAGAAGTGATCACCCGCCCCGGTTCGGTGCTCGAGCCCGGGCCTGAGCGTCCGGTGGTCGGCGGCAATCACGAGACTTCCCAGCGGTTGGCCGATGCAATCTTCCGCGCCCTCGAGCCGGTGGTGCCAGAGCTTCTGACGGCGGGTGGACCGACCACTTCCGGTCTGCTGTTGTTTGCCGGTCAGGGCGACAATGGCGCCTGGACCACGCTCTACGAAACCCATGGCGGCGGCGAGGGCGCCCGTTGCCATCGCGATGGTGCGCCGGTGATCCGGGTGCATATGTCCAATGTCATGAACACGCCGGCGGAAGTCATCGAAGCCGAGTACCCGGTGCGCGTGGAAAGCCAGCGCCTGCGCCGCGGTTCCGGCGGCGCCGGTGCGCATCGGGGCGGCGACGGCTTGCATCGGGAGTACCGGGTGCTGACCGATCATATGTCGTTGACCAGTATGTTCGAGCGTGCCGTGGTGCCGCCCTACGGATTGCAGGGCGGCGAGCCCGGCGCGCTTTTTCAGGTCACGGTGATTCCGGCGAAGGGTGACGCGTACCGGCTTCCGGGAAAAGCCAACGTCGTATTGCATAAGAGCGACCGTGTCATCGTGGAAAGCTGCGGTGGCGGCGGCTACGGCACACCGACCAACGAAGGGTCACCTCTCCCGCTCGCGGGAGAGGGAGAGGGGAAGAAGGTGCGAGGATTTTGGGTGGCGAACGAAGGGTCCCCTCTCCCGCTTGCGGGAGAGGGACAGGGTGAGGGTGAAGGGGATCGATGAATTTCCCTCACCCCGGCCCTCTCCCTGAGGGAGAGGGAGAAGAAGGTGCGAGAATTTTGGGTGGCGAACGAAGGGTCCCCTCTCCCGAAGGGAGAGGGGGAAGACGAGGGAGAAGAGCGGAGGAGGTAACTGGATGAGACTCGCGAACAAGAATGCCATTGTCACCGGTGCGGCAAAGGGTATGGGCGCAGCGATCACGCTGACCCTCGCACGGGAAGGAGCGGATGTGCTGCTGACGGCCAGGGACACGGCGGCACTCGATGAGGTCGCAGAGCAGGTGCGTGCGTTGGGCCGGCGTGCACAGGTGGTGTCGACAGATGTCACCGACGACGGGCAGGTACGAGCCATGGTGGAGAAGGCGAAAGAATTCTTCGACGGCCGCATCGATATTCTGGTCAACGTAGCGGGGGTTACCGGTCCCATCGAGATGCCGGTGTGGGACATCGAGGCTGAGGATTTTTCCTACGTCATCGAATCCAACATTCGGGGCACGTTCCTGCCGATGAAATACGTTCTCCAGGCCATGGTGGCAAAGCGAAGCGGTAAGATCGTCAACATCGGCGGCACTTCCGGTTTACGCGGCTACCGTTACCGGGCGGCATACAGTTCGTCGAAATGGGGTGTGCGTGGGCTCACGCGCACGGCCGCCATCGATGCAGGCGAGTACGGCATCAATGTCAACGTGGTGTGCCCGGGCATCGTGCACACACCCCGCATGGATAAGCTGTGCGAGGAGAAAGCGCGGGTGCGCGGTTGGACCGTCGAGCAGGTGTACCAGGAATACATAGACGACATGATTTTGAAAAGCGTCACCGAGCCACAGGATATCGCCGATGCCGTGCTGTTCCTGGCGAGTGACGACAGTCGTAACATGACCGGCCAGGAGATCACCGTGGACGGCGGTTGGGACGTCTAGAAAAACGCGAGGCCAGCGCAATGTTTGCAGAATTCGATCTCCACGTGCCGCAGGATCTGGACGCAGCCCTGACGGTGCTTGCCGGAAGCGATCGCCAGGGTGCCATCATGCCGCTGGCCGGTGGCACCAACATGATTGTCGATTTGCGCGCCCGCAGCGTGGCGCCGGCGGCGCTGGTGAGCATTGGCAAGCTGTCGGGCATTCGCGGGATCAGCATCGGCGGGGGCCGTGTGGTCATGGGTGGGTGCACGACGGTCAGCGACATGCTGCGCCACCCCGAACTCGGCGCCGTGGCACCGTCACTGGTGGAATCCGCGCGGGTCTTCGCGGGACAGATGGTGCGCAACACCGCTACCGTGGCCGGCAACATCTGCAGCGGCTCACCCGCCGCCGATCTGGTGCCGCCGCTGCTCGCGCTGGATGCCCACGTGACCCTTGCCAGTATCAGCGGCAGCCGAACGCTGGCGCTGGCGAGTTTCTATAAAGGCTACAAGCACATGGAGCGTCGCCCCGACGAGTTGTTGACCGAGCTCAGCTGGCCGTTGCCGGTGCAGAACGCCACCAACGTGTTCTATAAGCTGGCGCGCCGCAAGGGCGATGCCATTACCGTCGTGGGCGTCGCGGTGGCCATGGCTGTAAAGGACGGTAAGTGTCTTGCCCCGCGCATTGCGCTGGGCTCGGTAGCGCCCGTTGTCAAACGCGCCATCGCCGCCGAGCAGGAGCTCGATGGGCAAATCCTGACACGGTCGCGCATCGACGCCGCGGCGCGCACCGCCGTGGAGGAGGTGAGTCCCATCGACGATATTCGCGCCTCGGCGGATTATCGCAGTCATTGTGTGCACGTTTTGACACGACGCTTGTTAACCCATGCCTGGGAGCGTCTCGCTTGCGGAGGTTCGCAATCATGAACGATGCAAAAGTTATCCCTATGACTATTAATGGACGTCATCGTGGTGTGAGTGCGTCGCCGAACGAAACCCTGCTGGAAAGCTTGCGCGGGCTTGCTTACTTCGAGGTCAAGAGCGGCTGCGAGAAAGGCGATTGCGGCGCCTGCGCGGTGTTGGTGGACGGCGAGGCCGTGGACAGCTGCCTGACCCTCACCTGGACGGTGGAAGGAGCGAGCATCACCACCGTCTCGGGACTCGGCAGCGTGGACGCTCCGCATCCGCTTCAGAAGGCATTCATCGACCGCGGCGCCGCTCAGTGCGGTTACTGCACGCCGGGTTTGATCATCGCGGCGCAATCGATGCTGGATAACGACACGCGGGATCCTGACGAGGACGACATCCGTGTCGCTTTGAGCGGAAATCTTTGCCGCTGCACGGGATACACCAAGGTCTTCGATGCCGTCAGCGAGGCGGCGCGGATCATGCGCGAGGCAGGAGAGTCGTCATGAGCGATACCGCGGCGACGGCGCGCGGCGGCGCCAATATCGAGTTCAGGCAGGTGGGTAAGCCGCTGCCGCGCATCGACGCCCCGGGCAAGACCCACGGCAAGACCCGCTACGCCGGCGACTATGTCATGCCGGATATGCTGCACGCGAAAGTGCTGCGCAGCCCGGAGGCCAGCGCCAGTCTGCGGCGCATCGATGTATCGAAAGCGCGCGCTCTCCCCGGGGTCGCATGTGTGCTGACCCACGAGGAGCTGCCGGATCGTCTGGCGCCTACGGACATCCCCGGCCAAACGGGTCGCAAGCGCCTCGACACAGACCAGCAAATTCTGGTGCGCGAGCGCGTGCGTTACCACGGCGAGCCGTTGGCGCTGGTGGCTGCCGATACCGTGGCCATCGCGGAAAAGGCATTGGACCTGATCGAATACGATCTGGAAGCCTTACCCGGTGTTTACAGTGTCGAAGAAGCGCGTCAGCCCGGTGCCCCGGTTGTTCAGGGCACGGATAATCTGGTGTCCACCTACAAGGTGCGTAAGGGCGACGTCGAAGCGGGCTTCGCCGCCGCCGACACCATCGTCGAGAATACCTATCACACCCAGTTCATCGAACACGCGTTTCTGGAGCCCGAAGTGGGTCTCGCCTGGGTGGACGAAAACGAAGTCACCAACATTCGCATGTCGACCCAGGTGATCGAGCACTTCCGTTTCATCGCCGAGGCCATCGGCGTGCCGCACAACAAAGTGCGCATACTGGGATCGCTGGTGGGCGGCGGATTCGGCGGTAAGGAAGATATTACCGTGGAGATCTATCTGGCATTGTTGGCCAGGGCCACCGGTCGCCCGGTACGTCTTTGCTATTCTCGGGAAGATTCTTTCTTCGGTCATGGTAAGCGTCATCCTTTTACGATCACCCACCGTACCGGTTTTACGAGCGACGGAAAGATAACGGCATTGCAGGTGGACATGACCACGGATGCGGGCGCCTATGTGTATCTGAGTCCCTATGTGTTGCTCTATGCGACGGTGGCTTCTCCCGGACCTTATCGCGTCGACAATCTGCACGTGGATGCTCGGGCGGTGGCTACCAACAATATGTACACCAGCGCGTTTCGCGGTTTCGGCGCGGCACAGGCTTGCGTCGCCCACGAGCAGCAGATGGACGAAGCGGCCAGGCTGCTCGAGATCGATCCACTGGAGTTGAGACGGCGTAATTTTCTTCGTACCGGTGATCTCATCTCTACCGGCGTTCCCATCGAGAGCGCCGTCTGGTGCGACGAGTGCATGACCCAGGCGTGGCAGGCCCTGGGCGAACGCCCGGCCGATGAGGGACCGATCAAGATCGGCCGCGGCGTCGCTGCTTATCAACAGAGCTACGGCCGCATTACCTGGCTGCACGACACTTCCGAGGCCTGGGTGGGTGTGGAGATGGACGGCACGGTGGTGGTGCGCTCTGGCGTGACGGACATCGGCGCCGGACAAGTGTCGGCGCTGGCGCAGATCGCGGCGGAACTGCTCGGTGTGAACCTGACCGATGTGACCGTTTACAACAGTGACTCGGCGACGACGCCGCTCGCGGGAACGACCACTGCCACACGGGCGCTTTACATGACGGGGAACGCCGTGCGCCTGGCTGCGCAAGCCGTGCGTGATCGACTGCTGGCGCGCGCTGCCAGCGAATTCCATGTGCAGATGCACGAGGTCGACATGGCCGACTCCCTGGTATTCGTTCGCGAGGATACGCGCAGCGCGATGAAGCTAACGGACCTGGTAGCCACCTGCGCGTCCGAGGGAATTCATCGCTCGGAGTTGGTCATATTCCGTGCGCCTTTCACCGATGCAATCGATCCCGAGACCGGCCAGGGGCGTGTGCATCCGGATTACGCCTATGGCGCCCAGGCGGTGGAGGTGGCCGTGGATACCGAGACCGGGGAAATCACCGTGCTGAAAAGTGTCGGCGCCCACGACGTGGGGCAAGCCATCAATCCGGCCGCCGTCGAAGGTCAGATCGAAGGCGGCACCTCCCAGGGACACGGTTACGCCCTCAGCGAAGAGCTGCAGTATCGCGAGGGCAAGTTGGTTACGCCGTCCTTCAGCGAGTACCTTATTCCCACCGCCATGGATATGCCCAGAGTGCAATCGATTATTCTCGAATCGCGCAGCGGTGTAGGCCCGTTCGGCGCCAAGGGAATCGGCGAACCCTCGCTGACACCGGTGGCACCGGCCATCGCCAACGCGGTGGCCGATGCCATCGGTGTGCGTATTCCGGATCTGCCGATTACGCCGGAGAAGGTGGTCAAGGCGCTCATGACGGTGCCGGTCAACTAGCACGGGCTTCCCAGGAGAGTGGTCCCCGCATTCCCTGTAAAATGGACCTACACAGAGAGCCAACTTGGTCTAGACTGGGCCCTCGTCAAACCCGATAACATCGCAGCGCCATTCCCATGTGGCGCGAGGAAGAACACCCCGTGAAACTCGCAAGTGTTTGTCCCCTGGACTGTCCGGATACCTGCAGCCTTTCCGTCACCGTCGATGACGACCGCGTCGTCGAGGTGCGTGGCTCGAACGCCAACCCCTATACCGCCGGCGTCCTGTGCGCCAAGGTTTCGAAGGCTTATCCGGACTTCGTGCACGGCTCCAACCGGCTTACACATCCATTGCGGCGGGTCGGCGCCAAGGGGGAAGGGCGTTTCGAATCCGTGTCCTGGGACACCGCCCTGGACGTCATTTACGAGAAGTTCTCGGCCGTTATCTCGGCCCACGGCCCGCAGGCGGTTGTGCCGTTCAATTACGCCGGGCCCCACGGCATGCTCGCCGACGGCTCCATGGACCTGCGCTTCTTCCACAAGTTGGGCGCGACGCTGCTGGACAGGATGCCACTGTGCGGTGGTATCCGATCCCTGGCGTACTCGAGCATGTACGGCGAAGTGCCGGGTATGCCTCCAGAGCAGGCCGAGCAGGCAAAGCTGTTCGTCGTCTGGGGTAACAACGTCACGGTTTCCAACTTGCATCTGCAACGGATCATCAAGGCGGCGCGGGAGAACGGCGCCAAGCTGGTGGTGATCGATCCGAAGCGCATCCGCGTCGCCGAGCAGGCGCACCTGCATCTGGCCATCAATCCGGGTACCGACGTGGTGCTTGCGTTCGCACTAACCAACGAGCTCGAACGCCTTGGCGCCTTCGACGCGGCGTTCATCGAGCAATACGTGAGCGGCTTCGATGCTTATATGAAGAACGTGCGTGACATGACTGTGGCGAAGGCAGCGGTGATCTGCGGCGTGCCCGAGGCCGACATCCGCGCATTTGCCGAGCTTTATCAGCGCTTGTCGCCTGCGGCGATTTCCATCGGCAACGGCTTGGAGCGCAACCGCAACGGCGGCTCCGGTGTTCGCGCCATTCTCGCGCTGCCGGCGCTGGCGGGGAAGTTCGGCGTTCCCGGTGGCGGCCTGATCGCCAAAGCCGGCGCCGCATTTCCGAAAACCACCCAACGGCTGCAGCGCCCGGATCTGGTTCCAGCCGGTACCCGCCGGATCAATATCCTCGACGTGCCGGACATGATTCTGGATGGAAACGCGTCGCCGCCTATCAAGGCCCTGTTCATATACAACCACAATCCCGTTGCCGTGCTTCCGGATCAGAATCGCGTCATGGAGGCGCTATCGACAGACGGTCTTTTCACCGTCGGCTGCGACGTGGCCATGACCGACAGCATGGCCTTTGCCGACATCGTGCTGCCGGCGTGCACGCATTTCGAATACGCCGATATCTATCCGGCTTACGGCCAGCAGTGGCTGCAGCGGGCCGAGGCCGTGATCCCGCCGGTTGGCGAAGCATTGCCGAATACGGAAATATTCCGGCGACTGGCGGCGCGCTTCGGCTTCGACGAGCCGATGTTCCGCGATACCGACGAGGAACTCATCGACGCCGCCATCGACAGCAGCGATGCAAGATTGGAAGGGTTGCGGCCCAGCGAACTGCCAACCGATAAAGCTCTGCCAATGAAGATCAATGGCGGCGATGCGATTCTGTTCGATAACGTATTCCCGGCCACACCCAGCGGCAAAGTCGAGCTCTACTCCACGGCTCTGGAAGAAGCTCACGGCCAGGGGTTGCCAGGCTATTCACCCATCGATTCGACCCATCCGCTTGCGCTCATCACACCTTCTTCGGACAAACGCATCAACGCCACTTTCGGCGGATTGTCCGACAGCGACGGGATGCCGGAGCTGGAGATGCACCCCGACGACGCCGGCGCGCGCGGGCTGACTGACGGTTCCACTGTCAGGATCTGGAACGATTTGGGTGAAGTGCATCTGGTTTTGAAGATCACCGACGCCACTCGGCCGGGAGTCGTGTTCTCGCCGAAGGGCGTATGGCTCAGAACCAGCACAACCGGGCAAACGACGAATGCGTTGGTCCCCAATGACAAGGCCGACATCTGCGACGGCGCATGCTATAACGATACGCGTGTCGATGTTGCGCCGCTCAGTGGCTGATTCTCAGCGAATGTTTCGTGCTTGCGTAGGGCTGGTAGCGCTTCCCGCCCTGGCCGGCATGTTCCCGGTGGGTCCCGTGGTAGCCGATTCCTCGCCCGTGGCCACCGGGGCGTCCGTCCAGCGGTGGTACAGCGGTGAGCATGTGCAGCGTGGCGCAGTCGTGTACACGCAGAACTGCTCAGCCTGTCACGGACAGAACGGCGAGGGTACGAAGAACTGGCGTCAACGCACCGCCGACGGGAAATTTCCACCGCCACCCATCGATGGAACGGCCCACGCGTGGCACCATCCCATCACTATTCTCGGCTCTCAGATCAAATTCGGCGCACCGGGAGGGCAGGGGAGTATGCCGGGATTCGCCGACAAGCTGAGCGATGAGCAAATTATCGATGTCATCGCCTGGATGCAGGACAAGTGGCCCGACGAGATTTACGCAACCTGGGCCGAACTGGATTTGCGCTCACGTTCGAAAAACTGAATAAAGTCTCTCTAGTGCAATCTAGCGCCCGGCCTCGAGGGCCGCGATACGTTCTGCTAACGGCGGATGGCTCAGGAACAGTCGCTTGAGGCCGTGACCGACGCCGCCGGCAATGCCGAAGGCCGCGAGTTGGTCCGGAAGTGACTCCTGCTCGCCACTTGCCTGCTGAAGGCGGCGCAGCGCCGCGATCATCTTGTCCCTGCCCGCGAGCTCGGAGCCGCCGGTGTCGGCGCGGAATTCCCGGCGCCGGGAGAACCACATCACGATCATCGACGCGAGGATCGACAAGAAGATTTGCGCGGCGATGGAGGTGATGAAGTACGCCGGGCCGTAGCCTCGTTCGGTCTTGAAAACCACGCGGTCCACCACGTGCCCGATGATCCGGGACAGAAAGATGACGAAGGTGTTAATGACTCCCTGGAGCAGACCCATGGTCACCATGTCGCCGTTTTTCACATGACTGATTTCGTGGCCGAGCACCGCTTCCACTTCGTCGGAGGTCATACGCTGCAGTAGTCCGGCGCTGACCGCCACCAGGGAGTTGTTCTTGCTCGCGCCGGTGGCGAAGGCGTTCGGTTCGGGGACATTGAAGATGCCGACCTCCGGCATGCCGATACCGGCCTCCTGGGATTGCCGGCGCACTGTCTCCACCAGCCATTGCTCCGTTTGATTGGCGGGCTTGTCGATGACCTGCACGCCCATGGCGCGCTTGGCCATCCACTTGGACATCAGAAGCGAGATGAAGGAGCCGCCGAAGCCGATGATGGCGGACATGAGCAGCAGAGCCTGCAAATTCAGATCGACGCCGTTTTCCTGCAGGATCCCTTCGAGTCCGAAGACCTGAAACACGACACTGATGACCACCAATATGGCGGCGTTGCTGGCCAGAAACAGGAGTATTCGCATGCTTGTCCTCGTGGGTCGTCTACGATCGGATTCGGTCGGACGGACAACGATAATGGAATATACGACACTCATCGCCGGGCCTGCATCCCGTTTCGCGAGCCACCGGAGCTCGGTGGGGGTGATGAGCAGCCATAACGGCGTCCCTGGACGGGACGCCGCCGTTCAAGCCTTCACGCGTCAGGCGGCCGCGTCCTCCAGGACGTCGTCCTCGAGCGAGCACCAATAGGTCACGACGAAGCCGTCGGCCGCCAGTTCTTTCTTGAGCACCACCCAGCGGTCGCGCTCGACCACTCCCTGGGTTACCCGCTTGTTGGTGGATTCGTCGTTCCTGGCCACAAAGTAAATTTTCACTGCCCTGTGCCTTCCCTCAGTCTGTGCTGTTGGGCGCTATGCGCCGTCCCGGGGCCGGATCGGCGGCGGATAGTGGTGGAAACCGGAATCCGCCGGTACATGCCCCTCATTAGTTAGTGTAACTTCTTAAAGTGATTTCTCAAGTATTTATGCTTGTCTGTCGCATGCTACAGTTGCTGCCGCAGGCGTGAAATATCTATTTAGGGGGGGTGAAAGTGGCAGGCGAAGCGGCGAATTCGGGCTCATCACCTGCGCGGGGCCGGCTGCTCGTTGGCGCTGGAGTACTGATATTCGGGTGGCTTTGTCCACTGTTAGTGCCCCTGGTGGTGGGATCCGATCTGAGCAGTGGTTGGAAGACGACGCTGTCGGGCCTGCTGTTGCTGGGAATTCCGGAGCTGTTCACGCTGGCGGCGGTAGCGATCCTCGGAAAGCCGGGCTTCGCGTATTTGAAAGCTTTTCTGTTCGGCCTGCTGCGAAGGCTCGCTCCACCGGATGCCGTCAGCCTGACCCGCTATCGAGCCGGACTGGTGATGTTCCTGGTGCCGATTCTGTTCGCCTGGATAACGATTTACGTGCCAAATCTGATCCCGGGACTCGTTACCCACCCGATAGCCTTCGCGGTCACCGGTGATCTGATGTTGGTCGCCAGCCTGTTCGTGCTCGGCGGCGACTTCTGGGACAAGATCCGCGCGCTTTTCGTTCACGGCGCCAGGGCACACTTTCCCGATGCTGTCGCTTGATTCGCAGCGCCCGGCAAACCTCCTGTGCGGACTTCTGTTCGTCCTGATCCTGGGTGGTTGTGCACCGGAGCCGATTCTTACCTACGAAAGCGACGTTCCCGCACAAGTGCTGACTCCCATCGATCTTGCAGGAGTGAAGGATGGGCGGACCCGGTTTCGAGAACTTTTTTGCGAAAGCTTCGAAGCCATCGGAGCACCTGAGGATGGACAGTCAAGCTGTGGGGATTATCTGCACCGGCTGAGCGACGAGCCCGCAGCGACGAAGCAGGCAGTGGGCCCGCGCACCGCGCTCGCATCCGTGCGATTCGTCGTCGTTCCCGGTTACATGGGCGATGCCGCGCCGGCGGGCATGCGCGCCCTCGGCCCATCCATCGATCGCCTGGCCGGGCAAGGCTATCGCATCGAATACGTGCAAGTGAGTGGAGGCGGCGGCGGTGGCTACAACGCAGCCCAAATCGCGGCGTACTTTCGCGACCGCGAGTTTCCCGAGAACGAAAAGTTGGTTCTCATCGGTTACTCGAAGGGGACCATCGATATCCTGCATTTTCTGGTGGACAATCCGGACCTCGCCAGGCGTGTGGATGCCATGGTGAGCTACGCCGGCGCGGTTAACGGATCGGCGCTGGCGGATGTATTCCCGGAAGTTCTTGTCAATATGGCCATGGCTATCAGTGGCAGCGATGCCGGTGACAAGACCGGGTATCAGACGCTCAAGCCGTCGGTGCAAATGTCCTGGTTAGCCACAAATGCACTTCCCGCGCACATCAAGTATTTTTCCCTGGCATCATTTACCCATCGGGAGAACGTATCGCGGATTCTCGCGGACGGTTACGAGCGGTTGTCGCAAATCAATCCAAAGAATGATGGGCAGTTGATCTTTTACGATCAGATCCTGCCGGGCAGCACGCTGCTCGGTTACTGTAATGGCGATCACTGGGCAGTCGCATTGCCGTTTACCGAGAAAGCAAGCGGTTATGGGTCGACACTCGCTACGAGGAACGTATTCCCTCGTGATGCCATGTTCGAGGCAGTGCTTCTGTATGTACGTGAAAATCTCTGAAGACTATGCCGGTACGGCCTGCTTTTCCTGCTCGACGAAGTAGCGCGCCATTTCGAACTGGTCGTTACCCCATAGAACCCGATCCGCGACGACGATAGTTGGTACGCCGAAAACGCCCTGGGCCATCGCTTCTTCGGTGACCGCGCTCAATCGCTGATCCATCTCGGGGCTGAGGGCCTTCTCGAGGCACGCGTCCGCGTCCAGGCCCGCTTGTTCGAGAATCCGCTGGACCACCGATGGCTGGGACACGTCGTCCCCATCGACCCAACGTGCCCGATAGGCCGGGTAATGGTATTCACGAAACCGTCGCTCCCCCAGGGCAACAAGGGCGCCCTTGAGCAGCAGCGCCGTATCGGTACGCACGAGTTTGTCGGCATCCCCGAACTCCACGCCGCAGGATTCCGCCCAGTTGCTGCGCAGCCGGGCGTAATAGCTGGCCTTGCGCGGACCGTAGCTGCGTTCGCCCACGGGCTCCGGGCCCACCATGGGCTCCTTCATTTGCTTGAGGTAAACGGGCTTGAAATCGATCTCCACATCCTTGCCGGCGAAGTAGGCCTCGACCCGCGCGCTCCCGATGTATGCCCAGGGGCACGTGTAGTCGAAAAAAAATGGAACTCTCATGCCTGCTCTCCGGTCCTGATCGTCACGATTCAGCCACGTTACCAGACGCCATCATTCATTGCATCGAATCGTCAAGGATCCGCCGATAACGAGCACTTCGTTGCTGTTGACGCTGGTTTCGGGCATCGCGCTGTCGCCTTCGCTGACGATCTGGTAGCCCTTTTCGCCACACACATTGGCGGCCATTTGGTAGCACGCGTCCCAACGCAACGAGGATTTATTGCAATGCACCGTGACGCCGCCGCTGTCATCGGGTGTATGCTTGCTCGACGCCGCGCTGCATCCAGCCAACAGGGCCGCCAATAACCAGGGCGCATAGGTGAGCGGGTGACCCATGACGAAGAAGCGTCTCCTCTCGAGAGCGTGACTTGCACGATTCTTGAAGCAGGTACTCACGGCTTCATAGGCCGGTCACGCTCGTGATCGACGATGCACAAAAATCCGAAGGGTTCCCGAGTTTCATTGTGAAGTTGGTGAACCTCCAGAGGCTGCAGATAGACGACATCCATCGGTTCCACGACGATGCGTCGATTGCCCATGGTGAGAAGACCCGTACCGCGGGCACCGATAACGATGTGGGTGTGCAGGTGCTTTTCCAGACTCGTGAATCCACCGGGGGCAACCTCGAAGTAGCGTAGGTCGCAGCGCGTCCGCTCGCCGAACTTTCCAACCAATTCCACCCGCCGTACAGCTTTGAAGGCCAGATCGGCGGCGTCCTTATAGGGCGTACTTTCCCTGTTCGACCATTGAAAACCATCCTCGAATTTCAGATGGCGCAGGACGGACTGGGCAGCTTCGTCACTGAATTTTTCCGGGCGCTCGGGTGCCTCGAGACGCTCGTCGAAGTGGCGGCGAATTTCATCGAGAAACCTCGCCGTGCTCGCGGTCAACTGATCGCTATGTCCCAGCAGCGCGCCGCCGATCAAAAACACAGAATCCGCACCGTAGTCAGCGGCCATGGTGTCCAGGTTGTTCAAGTGCATCCCGCCGGCAGGGCAGGGCCATGCGGGGCGCAAAGCCCCCAGAGGCGCGCGCAGCCGATCACGGATATTCGCGCAGTCTTCGGCCCGATAGGAAAAGCGGCCGCCCACGTTCGGAAAAATAGAAATGTCCGCGCCGATGAGGCGAAACAAAGTGCCCAGCAGCAAGCCATGGTCGATGCCCTGGGTATCACTGTTGGTGTAGCTGCCGGTGAGTGCCGGGTGGGCCATGAGCAGCAGTTCATACGCCTGAGCAAGGGCGCGCGCCGTATCCAGGCCCATGATCATCGGGCAGGCGAGCACGCCGGGTGCGCCCAGCCAGTGGACGTATTCGAAATAGCGCTCCAGTTCATTCGCCGGTGCTGCCACGTGGGGCAGGTACAAACAGCGCCGGCCGGTGTCCGCGTTGGCTTCCGCTACGGCTCGGTGGCAGGCTTGGGTGCGCCGTTTGAATGCCTCGAAATCGTCGTCGACCAGGTTCTGGTCGTCTTTGACAATATCCCCGCCGCCGAGGGCAAAGTCCCGCGCCATCCGCGCCAGCCCGTCGACGGGTGTGCCGCGGGGCTTCAGGGCCGTTGCCAGGAGCGGACGCCCGTGGACGCCGGTCATCCTGCGCAATCCGTCCACACCGTGGCGCGGGCCCTGGAGACGATTCAGAAATTCATCCGGAAGATGCATGTCCACGAGGCGCACTGCGGGATAAATGGAGACGTTTCCGAACAGGAGATTCACGAGCTGCGGGATCTGCCCGCTGGCCAGCGCCGACTCGTAGGCGATGGTGACTCTAAAAGCGCCCTCGATGCCCGGGTCCGGCTCGACGCTCTCGACCTTTCCAACAATAGACTCGACGATGGCAGGATCCGTGATCAGTTCCTCGGGCAGCTCCACCGTCTGCTCGTAAGCGATGGCGCGGGCGATGGCCGGGGTCTCGCGCTCTGCGCCGGTCACCCGGTAGACGGCCTGAATACGCTGCTCTGGCATGACTGTCAGCTGAGGTTCCTGTGCTGGTCGCCGGCAGAATGACAGGCTCGGGTGTGCTGTCAAGTAAGGCTTGATTGACACCTGCCTGGCCATGGGTTATAGGCTTACTACGCATACCGTCGTGGACAATTTTCCGGTAACTCCAGCCACGACGGTTGTCCTTTGAGTAGTCAGGAGACTCGAATTATGAAACTCCGTCTCACAGTTGCCGCGATGGCTCTCTCGGTACTGGTTATAGGGCCCGTTTACGCCGATGGCGCGGACGGTCGTTGCGCCTATGGCAGCAAGTACCAGCAGACGTCCGTCGAACCCCAGGAGCAGTCGGAGGCCGCGAAGAAGTTGGCGAGCTTGAACGTGCCGGCCAGTGCCTCCGAGAAGAAAGACGCGAGCACCCCGCCCGCCGCCGAAAAAACAACCGCGCAGTAATACTGCGCGGGCACTCCGATCAAAACCCCCGGGAGTCCGCCTCGGGGGGGGTTACGCCGTCCCGCAGTCAAGCAGTGCGCCTATCCGCTCTCTGCACCTTAGATGTGACGGCGCTCGCCAAAGCGTTCCGCCATGCCGATGCCGCCGAGCACCAGTAGTAATCCCGCCAGGTGATATGGTCGGAAAGACTCCCCGAGAATCATCACGGCGAGAATCGCGCCGAATATGGGCACCAGGTTGATAAAAAGTCCTGCGCGATTCGCCCCCAGCATCGCGACGCCGCGGATGAAAAACAGCTGGGACGCCATAGAAGGAAAGATCGCCGTATAAGCGATAATCGCCCAGGCTTCCTGGCGCGGCAGCTGGAAGCCACTCTGCATGATCTCGATGGCGTAGAATGGCGCCGAAAAGACGGTCGCGGAGAATGTCAAAACGAACATGAGACTCGTCCAGTGGATGTCGGGACGAAAGCGTAACGCCACCGTGTAGCTGCCATAGAGAAGCACGCACAACATCATCAGGGCATCGCCACGATTGACGCCGGTCTCTAATACTGTCAGCGGGGCGCCCCTGGTAGCAGTGACGAGTACACCAGTGATTGTGAGCAGCACTCCAATGCCCTGCAAAGCGGTAATCCTCTGGCTGAAGAACAAATAGTTGGCGAGGATAATAAGCACCGGCATGGCAGATTGCTCGATGGTGACATTGATTGCCGTGGTGTAGTTGAGAGCCCAGTAGAATCCGATGTTGAAGGCCGCCAATCCCAGGGCCCCCAGGGTGAACAGCAACGGCAGGTGCCGGCGCACCACCGGCCAGTCTCTCTTCAAGTGTGGACGGGCGAAGAAATAGAAGGCGACACAGGCAATCAGCCAGCGGGCAAAGGTGAGCGACACCGGCGAGATCACCCCGACCGCAAATTTACCCGCGACGGCGTTGCCGGCCCAGAAGAGGGTGGTCAGTATCAGAAGCGTGTACGGATTTGCACGCATGTATTGTGTGAATTGAGCCGGGATCTCAAGAGGACGAGAGTCCTGTCGATTGTTTTTGTGATACGGATAGTATCAGGACTTCTGGTCCCATTGATTGATCGATCACGTCGCGTAGTACGCGCAAGTGCGACTCGGATCAGATTGCCTGCATCGCACGCGTCCCGGTAATAAGCCGGCTCAGCACAACGACGGGGATCAATCCCACCACGACGATGCCCAACGCGCCGAGGCTGGCCTGCTCGATGAGCTCGTCCGAGGCGAACTGGTACACGTAAGTAGCCAGCGTATCGAAATTGAAGGGGCGCAGAATCAGGGTGGCGGGCAGCTCCTTCATGCAATCGACGAACACAACCAACACGCCGATCAAAACACCGCCGCGTATCAGCGGAAAATGGACCTTGAAGAAGGTCGCAATAGGGCCGTGTCCCAATGTACGGGCCGCCATGTCCATGGCGGGTGTTATCTTGGCGAGACTGGAGTCGACGCTGCCGAGCGCGATGGCCAAAAAGCGCACGACGTAGGCAAATAAAATGGCGAACACCGTGCCGCTGAACAAGAGTCCTGTGGAGATGCCGAAGTGCTCGCGCATGAAGGCATCCAACGTGTTGTCGAATCCCGCAAGTGGAATGATGACTCCAATGGCGAGCACCGCTCCCGGCACCGCATAGCCGACGCTTGCGAAACTCACGGCGCTAGCGACCAGCCGTCCTCCCACCAGGCGCTTTCCGTATGCGAGTAGAAGCGCTATGCATATGGCCGCCACGGCGGCGCCGGATGAGAGTGCCAGGCTGTTGAATGCGTAGCGAAGAAACTCCGGCGTCCAGGATTCATCGAAGTAGCGAAAGGAATTGGAAACGAGCACACCCATCGGAACGACAAACCCTGCGGCGACGGGTAACAAACAAGCCACGAAGGCAAGGTAGGCACGACCGCCGTCCAGACGATGCGATGGGAGTTCTTTCAGTCTCCCGGATGTCTGATAGTGCTTGTGGCGACGCCGGCTCTGCCGCTCGATGGTGAGCAACACGATGACGAAAATCAACATGACCATGGCGATCTGTGCTGCTCCGCCGATATTTCCCATGTTGAGCCAGACATCGTAGATGCCAAGTGTCAGTGTGTGCACCGCGAAGAAGTCCACTGTGCCCACGTCGTTCAATGTCTCCATGAGTGCCAACGCGACTCCCGTCGCAATGGATGGCCTCGCCATGGGCAGGGATACGCGGAAGAATGCAGCCAACGGGCCACAACCGAGCGTTCGGCCGGCATCCAACAGGTCCACGGATTGTTCGAGGAATGCTGCTCGCGAAAGCAGGTAAACGTAGGGATAAAGAACCATTGACATCATGGCGATCGCGCCGCCGAGGCTGCGGATCTCCGGGAACCAATAGTCCGCGGCGCTTTGCCAGCCAAACAGATAGCGCACAAAGTTCTGCATGGGGCCTGCGTACTCGAGAAGATCCGTATAAACGTAGGCAATGACGTAAGCGGGCACCGCCATGGGCAGCAGCAGCGCCCACTCGAAGATGCGTCGTCCGGGAAATCGGCACATGGTCACGAGCCAGGCGCTGGTAACACCCATGGTCAGGACGCCGAAAGTGACGCCGAGCATCAAACCAAGTGTCGTAAGAACATATCCGGGCAGAACTGTGGAGACTAAATGCGGCCAGATGTTCTCCCGGGGAAAGAGTGCCAGCCAGGGAATGCCGAGAATCGGCACCGCCACCACAAGAGCCACGACAAGGGTCGCGATTGTCCAGGGATTGAATCGAAGCCTTGATGACGACACATGGACGCGGTGCGTCCCCGGTAGCTTGGCAGTGGACAGGCTCACGGTTCTCGAGATCGTTGAATCAGTTGTCGTAGCCCACTTTGTCCGCCAGCATACTGGCGGCCCTGCGGTGCCTGGCAATTTCCGCGAGGGCCAGGTCATCTGCTTTGTAGGAGCCGAATGACTGCAGCAGTCCCGGCCAGGGCACGCCTTGCTTGACTGGATACTCGAAATTCTGTTCGGCATACATCTGCTGGGCGAGCTCATCGCTCAAATACACCATCAGCTTGATGGCGTTTTCCCTGTTGGGCGCGCTTTTCGTCAACGCCATGCCGCTCACGTTCATGTGCGTGCCATAACTTTCCTGGTTGGGATAAATCATATTGACCGATGCCGCCCAAGCTGCCTGGTCTTTGTCGGCCATCATCTTACCCATGTAATAGTGATTGATGATGGCGACGTCGCACACGCCTTCCATGATGGCTTTCACCTGGGCGCGATCATTACCCTGTGGCTTGCGGGCGAGGTTGGCCTTCACGCTGCGCAGCCATTGTTCCGCCTGCGCTTCGCCGTGATGGGCGATCATCGCCGCCGTCAACGCCACCATGTAGGCGTTTTTGGCGCTGCGGGTGCAAATCCGACCTTTCCATTCGGGATCCGCGAGGTCTTCATAAGTGGAAAGCTCTCCCGGTTGGACGCGATCTTTCGAAGCGACGAGGATGCGCGCCCGCGCCGTGAGACCGAACCACTGGTAGTCGGGATCCCGGTACTGGGGAGGGATATTGGTCTTCAGGGCCGTGCTCCTGGCAGGCTGAGTAACACCAGCGTTTACCGCGTCGGTCAGACGCCCGATATCGGCGGTGAAGATGAGGTCCGCCGGGCTGTTGGCTCCCTCGTGGCTCAGGCGCTCTATCAATCCTTTCTTGGCATAGACCACGTTGACGGCGATCCCGGTCTCCCCGGTGAACGCGTCGAACATGGGTTTAATCAAGAATGGTTGCCGGTAGGAGTAGACGTTGACGACCTCTCCGGCGTGGGCCCATGTAGTGAGGAGTGCGACGATCAGGGCAGCGATCGCCGCAAGCTTTCGCGGCGGGACGTTCATTGTTGCTCTCCGAGTCCTGTATATTATTTGGTATTGAGAATCATTCGCATTTGGAGAGCATAGCGTCAGAGCTTCCCAGGGGCAAGAGCCTGGTGAATTCGTAATGTATGACGCTTCCGGCCCAGCCCGCGTCGGCGATGTAGTCTACGCCGGCGCCTCCGAACGCACTTGATCTGGCGCAAGAATTCGTTGCTTGGAGCAGGGTGGCGATGGTGACTTGACCAAGGCGCGACCGTCACCTCGATGGGCAAGTCCGGTTCGCCATCGGTGCTTGGATTTATTATATGATGCGCGTTCCTAGCAATAGGATCGGATGTTTCGCAACCGTCTCGAGGGGAGAGAAATAAGATGAAAAAACGCGAATTTCTCAAAAAAGCAGGAGCAGGGACTGTCGCCGCGGTCACCGCCACAGCGGTAAACGCTCCCTACGTACACGCACAATCAAAAACGCCAATTAAATGGCGTCTTCAGACTTATGCCGGCCCCGCTTTGGCGGCGCACGTCATCAAACCGTCCATCGACGCATTCAACAAAATCGCCAATGGCGAAATGACTATCGAGTTGTTCTTTGCCGATCAGCTGGTTCCCACAGGCGAGCTGTTCAGAGCAATGCAGAAGGGCACAATCGACGCCGTGCAAAGTGACGATGACTCCATGTCATCCCCCGTCGATGTCTCCGTATTCGGGGGCTACTTCCCGTTCGCGAGCCGTTACAGCCTGGATGTGCCCGTGCTGTTTCACCAGTATGGGCTGAAGGAAATCTGGGAGGAGGCCTACGGCGAAGTAGATGGCGTCACCTGGCTGAGCGCCGGCGCATGGGATCCCTGTCACTTCAATACGGTCGAGCCGATCCGCAGCCTGTCGGATCTCAAAGGCAAGCGGGTATTCACGTTCCCGACGGCCGGCAAGTTCTTGTCGCAATTCGGCGTCGTACCCGTAACGCTTCCCTGGGAGGACATCGAGGTCGCGGTTCAGACAGGTGAATTGGACGGTATCGCCTGGTCCGGCATTACCGAGGACTACACGGTTGGTTGGGCCGATGTCACGAACTACTTCCTGACGAACAATATCTCCGGCGCCTGGTGTGGTTCCTATTTCGCCAACTCCGATTCCTGGGAGAAGCTGCCCGAGCATCTGAAAACTCTGTTCCATGTTTGTGCCGATAGCTCACACTACTACCGTCAGCACTGGTATTGGGGTGGCGAGGCGCACCTTCGTACGAAGGGCACGAAGCTCAAGCTCACATCGATTCCTGACGAGGAGTGGGCGACGGTGGAAAACGCGGCCGCGAAGTTCTGGGACGAGATCGCTGCGACGAGCCCGAGAGCTGCCAAAGTGGTCAATATCTTCAAAGAGTATGCCGCGACGATGAAAAAAGCAGGTCGTCCATACCGATACACATAAATCGGGAATTCAACGTTCGATAACAAAAGAGATCTCCCCTGGCTTCGGATTCAATCCGGCCAGGGGAGTCGGTCTCTGGTATTTCTTGCCTGGCACGACTGAGATCGGGGAACGGAGTTGCCAAAAGCAATAAGAACCTTCGTGCGCTACGTGGATGTAGTCAATCGCACGATAGGCAGGTTCGCCATGTATCTGATTTTCGTCATGATGGGCGTCCTGCTGTTCGCATCCATTTCCAGAGGCATTTTCAACGTGTCGCATATCTGGGTCGTGGAAATGGCTCAGATGACCATGGCCGCTTACTACATACTCGGCGGTGGTTACTCGATACAACTCGACTCCCATGTACGAATGGACTTGTTGTATGGGCGGTGGTCGACGAAAACCCGTGCAATCGTCGACATGGTCACCGGCTGTTGCCTGATTTTCTACGTGAGTTTTCTCCTCTACGGTGGGGTATCGAGCACGCAGTATGCCATCGAGTACAACCAGAAAAACTACTCGTCATGGGCGCCGCCCATGGCGCCGATAAAGGTCATCATGACCTTCGGCATCGCGATGATGCTGCTGCAGATTCTCGCAACTTTTTTTAAGGACATGGAGAAGGCCAAGGGAGAGCCGGCAGCATGAGTTATGAACTGATTGCGCTGCTGATGTTCGCGTCGATGATGCTCATGTTGCTTACCGGGCAGCGTGTCTTTGGCGCGATCGGCTTCGTGGCGACGATTTTTGCTCTCATGCTATGGGGAACCGGCGGCTCGGAGATGCCGTTCACAGCCGCTTTCAAGCTATTCAATTGGTATCCCCTGTTAACGCTGCCGCTGTTCATCTACATGGGCTACATGCTGTCGGAGTCCGGGATCGCGAGTGATCTCTACCACGCGTTCCATGTCTGGTTCGGTCCGCTCAGGGGTGGTTTGGCCATCGGCACCATCGGTTTGATGGTTGTTATCTCGGCCATGAACGGACTGAGCGTGGCAGGCATGGCAATCGGAGCGAGCATTGCGCTCCCGGAAATGCTGAGGCGGGGTTACGACAAGATCATGATAACCGGCGTGGTACAGGCCGGTAGCTCGCTGGGCATCCTGGTTCCGCCCAGCGTGGTGCTGGTTCTCTATGGAATGATTGCCCGCCAACCCGTCGGACAACTCTGGCTTGCCGGTGTCTTCCCGGGCCTCATGCTGGCGGGTTTGTTCATGCTCTACATCGTCATCCGATGCTGGTTGCAGCCGGAGCTGGGCCCGCCGTTGGCCGAAGAAGAGCGGCAGATCCCGTTGAAGGAGAAATTGAAGCTGCTCAGGGCCGGAATACTGCCTTTTCTCATTTTCTTTTTCATGACCGGACTGTTTCTGATGGGCATTACGAGCCTGGTCGAGAGCTCGGCAGTCGGCGCAGCGTCCGCCACCATCGCCGCTCTCGCCAAACGCCGGCTGACCCGGCACGTGCTGGAGGAGACACTGCGAAAGTCCCTGGGCATCAGCTGCATGTTCATGTGGGTCATTCTGGCGGCGCTTGCCTTCGGTGCCGTATTCGACGGCCTGGGCGCTGTTAAGGCCATCGAGTCCCTGTTCATCGAACGGTGGGGTCTCAGTCCCTGGGGTGTGCTGATCATGATGCAGCTTTCCTATCTGCTGATGGGCACCTTTCTGGACGATACGGCGATGCTCGTCATCGTAGCCCCCCTCTATGTTCCATTGGTCATCAGCCTCGGTTTCGATCCGATCTGGTACGGTGTTCTCTATACCATCACCTGTCAGATTGCATACATGACGCCGCCCTTCGGCTACAACCTTTTCCTCATGCGGGCGATGGCTCCCCCGGAAATATCGTTGCTGGACATTTACAGATCCATCGTCCCGTTCGTGATGGTCATGTGCTTTGGACTGGCGCTCGTCATGATCTTCCCCCAAATCGCTCTGTGGTTGCCAAATCTTTATTACGGCAAGTAGAATAATTTCCCGGGACGACATGTAGGAGTCCGGGCCAAGCGCCGATCTAATTCAAGGAGAGAAACATGAGAAATCCATTATCAGCGGCATTTTTGATCGTTCTGGCAGCGTCGTTCGTACTTGCCGGGTGCGTCAGCAAGGAGAAGTACGAGGCGCTGGAGCAGGAAAATGCCGGCCTGCGCGCGGACAACATGAAACTCACCGAAGCGAGTCTGTTTCTGTCCGTTGAGCTGCTGGAGGCCGACAAAGAGGTGCTGATGCTCGAGCGGCAGCAAGAAGCACTCGGTGATGAGATCGCCCGTTGGGCCCTGGCCGGTGCCGTCAAGATGGAGCTTCTTAGAAGCGGACTCCAGATAGTCTTGCCAAACGATGTTCTATTCGCAACCGGATCCGCGAATCTCAAACCTGATGGTCAATCGTTACTGAAAGAGCTGGTAGCTGCGCTGGAAGACGTGCCGTATCAAATCGTCGTCATCGGTCATACGGACAACGTGCCCATCGGCCCCGGGCTGGCGAAGCGTTATCCGTCAAACTGGGAGTTGGCGGGCGCAAGAGCCTCGAGCGTCGTGCGAATGATGGCAGAAGAGGGAATCCCCCCGCAGCAATTGCTGGCCATCTCCATGGGCGATACTCGCCCCCTGGCAGCCAACGACACACCGGAAGGGCGCAATCAAAACCGTCGTATCGAAGTACGCATACGGCCGGTGGTAGTTCAGTAGTCTCCAGGAAGCGGCGCCGTTGCCAATTGCCGGCGTACGCCGGGCCCGTCGAGATCGGTGTTCTTTTACCGCGCGATGCATTCATCGCGCACGAGAATGACTTCATCCACGATCTTCTTGCCGTTGTCGCTTAAAGTGTCGTAGTCCAGCTCGGCTTTCGTCCTGCTGCTTATTCCCACGTATTGTTCGAAGCGCAGGATATAAGGGCGCTTTTTGACCAGGCACTCACAAAACGCCGAATCGCCGATTGCCCGCAGGCAGCGATAGTTAAAATCGGCTGACATTTGCTCGATGGACAGATCGTGTTTCTCGAAGATTCGGGATGCCTGGTCAAGGCGATGTTCCATCTCCAACTCTTCGAGACTCGGCTCGCGCCCCTGTACCGGGGCCGTAGCTGACAACGCGAGCACGGCAAAAAACACTGCCGCCACCTGCATGGTGGATCTCCTCTCGAACCGCATTCGATATCGCTCCAATCCTACCTGATGTAGCCCGAAGGGCGCATGGCAACAATTGAAACAATTGGCCGCCGCCACGGACATCGTGCAGAAATATGCGGAAACTAGACTGCCCCCCGTCCACAGCGTATCCCTTTTCGACAACCAACGACCAAAGGAGTTAACCATGACTGCAACGACGACAGAAAAACAAATCGATAATGGCGTGAACGTGGAAGCCCTGCTTGGTGCCCGTGAGGCGCTGACCCAGGCACCCGAGGCCGCCAAATTCACCTGGCGGGCGACCTGCAAGTGGATCAACGGCACCCACAGTCAATCCACCGTCAAAGGCTTTTTCGGCCTCGGCGAGGAGCAGAAGCATAGAACCGAGTTCAAGTTCGATGCCGATCACCCCGAGATTTTCGCTGCCGAAGACAATGGCGCCACGCCGGTGGAACTGGTGTTGGCGGGGCTCGCGAGTTGCCTTACGGCCGGCGTCGCGGCCGTCGCCCAGATGCGCGAGATTCAGCTGAATTCCGTATCGGCGACCCTCGAGGGCGGCATGGACATCCAGGGCATCCTCGGAATCGACAGCGATGTCCGCAACGGTTTCGACGGCATCAAGATCCACTACAACATCGACGCCGACGCCACCGATGACGAGATCAAAGCAATAGTCGCCCAATCCCAGAAGCGCTCTGCGGTCTTCGACATCGTCACCAACCCGACGAATGTCACCGTCGGCGTTAATTAAGCAGGTGGGCAGAAGCCCGTTACGCACGCGGCTTCGCCAGGGCGCTCCTTGTCTACACCCCCACCCTGTCCCTCCCCCTCGAGGCGAGGGGGAGGGGACCCAGCCTGATACAACTGTGTAGCGAATTTTGCATTGACAGTTCGCTCACTACAGCGACAAACGAGGTACCGGATCATGCGCACGACAACAGTAATCATCGGAGCCGGTCATGCCGGCTTGGCCATGAGCCGGTGCCTCGCCGAGCGCTCTATCGACCACGTGGTTCTGGAGCGCGGTGAGGTGGCGAACTCCTGGAAGACCGAGCGTTGGGATTCACTCAGGCTGCTGACGCCTAACTGGCAGAGCCGCTTGCCCGGCTACGGTTACGAGGGCGGCGATCCCGACGGGTACCGTACGATGCCCGAAACCATAGCGTTCATCGAGCGCTATGCGCAGGTCATATCGGCCCCCGTCCAGACCCACACCAAGGTGCTTTCGGTGCGCCAGGACAACGGCGGCTACCGGATCACTACCAACCAGGGTCAGTGGCAATGCCAAAGCGTGGTGCTCGCCACCGGCGCATGCAACATCCCACAGATCCCGGCGATTGCGGACGCGGTGCCTTCGGAGATCACTACACTCACGCCGATGCAGTACCGAAACGCGGATCAGCTGGCCGACGGCGGCGTGCTCGTCGTCGGTGCATCGGCCAGCGGAATTCAGATTGCCGAGGAGATCCACCGCTCGGGCCGTCCTGTAACATTGTCTGTGGGCGAACACATCCGTGCTCCGCGAGTCTACCGGGGCAGGGACATCGAATGGTGGATGGACGCCGCCGGCGTACACGACGAGCGTTATGATGCCATCGACGATATCGTCCGCGCCCGCAACGTGCCATCGCTGCAGCTCGTGGGCTCCCCCGAGCGCCGGATGATCGATCTCAACTCCCTTACCAGCATCGGTGTGAAGCTCATGGGGCGCTTCGCCGGAATCAATGATGGCAAGGCACAATTCTCCGGGTCCCTGGGAAACCAGTGTGCGATGTCGGATCTGAAAATGAACCGTCTGCTCGCCACCATCGACGAATGGGCTACCGAGAAGGGGCTCGACGACGAGTTGGATTCGCCCCGGCGTTTTGCGCCCACCCGGGTGGAAGCATCACCGCCCCTGGGGCTGGACCTCGCCAGCGGTCGGATTCGTACCGTCATCTGGGCAACCGGATACCGTCCCGACTACTCCTGGCTCCATGTGCCGGTAATGGACCGCAAGGGCCGCGTCCGCCACGATGGTGGAGTCGTCGAAGCTCAGGGTATGTACCTGATGGGCATGCAGTTTCTGCGGCGGCGCAAGTCGGCGCTCATCGACGGCGCTGGCGACGATGCCCGGGAACTCAGTGCCCACCTCGCGGGTTACCTGAACGAGCAAAGCGCAGCACGCCCGCCGGCAAGAACGCGTCCCGTGTTACCTCAGATGGCAGCGATCGCGCTGGAGGCACGCTGAACGGTCCAGAAAACCGCGACCACGGCACAGGCGGCGGCGATCCCCCATCGACTGAGTTGCCACCCGCGCGCGTTGCTTCTCTCGATTAAACGAAACAGCGGCCAAGCGGCCAGGATGATCAAAAGTTGGCCGAGCTCGACTCCTACGTTAAAAGCGAGAAGGCTTTGCCATATATCCGGCGAATCCACCTGCAGGAGTTCGTGTAAGACGAAAGAAAACCCAAAACCATGGAGCAAGCCGATGGCCATGGTGATGAAGAGCATTTCGATCTCGCCGCGCTTGTGATCGCGACGTGGCTTCACAGCGATGGCCGCGGCATAAATGATCGACAGGGCGATGCCCGTCTCGACCGCGGGAATGAACCACGGGCCGCTGGGGACATAGCCGAAGAATCCGACCATCAATGTGACGCTGTGGCCGATGGTGAATCCCGTGGCCCGCCATACGAGATCCTTGAGGCGGGTTGCGCCGAGGGTGAGGCACAAAACGAACAGCACATGATCCCAACCGCCGAGGATATGACGCATACCTTCCTGAACGAAGGTGACGACTGCGCTCCATGCGCTGCGTGATACGGCCACCGGTTCGGCCAGTAGACCGCGGGCCCGGAATACCCTGGTTGCGCCGGGACTGTAGTCGAGGATCAGGTTGGCCGTGTCCTCCTGGCCTGGTAGACCCGGGTCCAGACTGCTGGATACGGAATAGCTGTATACCGGCGCTCCTGGCTGGTAGCGCAGGATAATGTCCACCACGACATCGCCCACATAGGCCGGGTCCGCGTCCGCATCAGCTGTGTAGACTGTTTGATCCGCGAATGCGGCCCTGGCTTCGTCCAGAGTTGCAAACGGCGGTTGTGAACCGATTGCGTAGGCGCGCACGCGCTCGGTTATCGCATCCAGGGGCTCGCCGTCAGTCCTGAATTGAAATCCCTCGGCTGCCAGGCGGCCGAGGCCCTCTGGGTCGTTGCGCAACGCGTTCGGGTCGATGAAGTGGACCGGCTTGCCTTCCTGCATACGGTTGGTGGTGTACGGGGCGGGTTCGGGCAGGCCGTCGGCACCAACGAGGCCGATGCGATCTGCCACCAGATAAGGCATTGGTGTTCGCAGATAAACTCTCAGGCCATCGCCGAGGTGCTCCACATGCAGGATGCGCACATTGAGATTCAACAGAAAGTGCGCGCTGGCGGGCGCCGTAGAGAGGTATGTCAACAGGCCAAGGCCGAGCAACAGACCCGCGCGCATTGCTCGAGTCCACCAAAGCTGGTAACGGTTCATATTCGTCGTCGAGCTCAGCTTTGCTGCTGGCTATCTACCACGGTCATGCCTGTAATCTTCCAAATGCCGTCGAATTCCTCGAGCTCCATCAAGGCTCTGAAGCGAATCCGGCGTAGATGCGAATGACCCCAATGGCCGGCGCTCGCCTGTGCGGTCCACTCTGCCAGGGAGCGGAATCCGGCGCCGCTGTCGATGGCGGTGACGTTCTTGACGACCAAATCGTCGATGGCATTTACCCGGGCCGTGCCTCCGCCAACCACCTTGATGGCCACGGCGCGGTTTAATTCAGTCCTTACCTCCGAGGCGCTGTCTTGTGCAACCACCATACTCAGCGCCTGCGTAAGCTGCGATTCTACTTTCTCGAGATAGGCGTTGTGCACATTGTCCAGTGCCGCATTGATGATCTCCGCCGCTTGCTTCTCATCCGGAGGACCCGCGAGAGGGTTGCGGATCTCGACGATGCTCGAGTGCGCCAGCAGAACTGCTGCGGCTATGCACAGTAGAGACCCTGCGGCGAACACCAACCGCACCCCATGCCTGTAGCGTATCGCCAGCGCTACCCCGATCAGCGCACCCATCAGCAGCAGCAACGATGCGACCGGGACAGCGAGCGTGCTTCCCGTTTCGATTACGACCGGTGTTATCTTGGGCTCGACGTACTTGAGCAGGAAGTTTTGCCACTCGATGGTGGGGTTCTCCAGGTCCACGTAGCTCGACAGCGGGCCGGCAGGGTCGATGGCCATTGTCGGAATTCGACCATTGCGCTCATTGAACAATTCCCACTCCACATCAACGCGTTGCGGCACTGTTTTGACGGGATAAGACAATATGACACCGACGATGGCCGTCGATAACTCCAGCGGCCTTTGCTCTTCGATTATCGTCAGGCCTTTGACCGAGATACTCAAAAATTCCGCCCGCGACGACGTGGGCTTCCTCGCTTTGCCTTCAATGCGAAGTGGATTGTGAGTCTCGAAGAAATCCCGCGCGCGTCGCTTGATGGTTGCCTGCTCGTCCAGGTCGATGACGGCATCGTCATCGAAATCCAAATCCATCCAATCCTGTAAATCGCGGACTCTGACCAGCACTTCGTGGCGAACTTCACGGGGTTCGACGTAGAGGAAAGACATGAGGGCGTTCTTGTGGTGCCGTCTCAGGTTGCGATTCTCAAAGCGGCTGTACCACGGATCGTCCCAGTCCAGATGCAGAGTGGTATTCGTCGAGAGGTAACGAAAATCGATGACCGGCACGGCCTTGTGATAGGCGATGAAGCCGATGCTGACAACGGGGTTCCCGTTCGCATCCACAGGTGGCGAGATGGTCAAGACACCGGGCCTGCCATGCAGGAGATAGTCGATCTCTGCGAACAGTACCCGCTTGTCCGCGGGAGCCGCGGGCACCCGCTGACGGGTCGTCGGATTGATCATGCCGGCGAAGGGTGACTTGCGATCCACACGCAGGCGCGGCTCGGCCAGTTTCAGCCGGGCGGGCAGTGGATTGCCGTCGGGCTCGCGGATACTGAGCACGCTTTTCGCGAAGTGCTCCATCCGCTTATTCTCGGGAGGGCGGCCCTCGCTACCGCTTTTCAATAACTGGTCGGGAATCAGGTCGACAAAGGCTTCCAAGTCGCCAACATAGATTTCCAGGCGGACGGTCACCTTGTCATCGAGAACGATAATCTCGGCGATATTGGCAGCGGTTTCCGCGCCGGTAAGGTTCATCCAATCCGCGCGGACTGATGTGAGTGCGCCAAGCACCAGGCCAACGGCGATCAGAACGTTGCAGACGCTCCACGGGGGATGAAAAGTCGGGCTTCGGCCTGGTTTCGATCGGCTTCGCATCGGGTCCACATGAGTGACGGAAAACTCTGACGAGCTTAATCGGTATGAACCTTCGAGGGAATTACACTCGCACCAGCCGGGGGGTATGGAATGTCGTTGGCCGAGATGTTATTGATGCCGACAGGTCGAAACGCATGTCCAAAGGAAGTCAGAATGTTGCTCGATATCTTTGCCCTGATCGTTCTCGGGATCCTGGTCGCTGCCGTGATCTGGATGGTCGTGGTGCTGGGACCCGTGCCGGGTAATGTGGCACAGGGGCGCGGTCATCCACAGGCGGATGCCATTCGCGTGCTCGGCTGGATTGGCATCATCACGCTGGGGCCGGCATGGCTCGCCGCCCTGGTCTGGGCTTATACGAAGCCAATGGGTGCCGCCGGCCTGTCCGCGCGTATAACGACCCTGGAGGACGAATTGCGCCGGCTCAAGGGTGGTCAGACGGGAGATGCCGCATGATCGCCTTCCTGATCATTTGCTACAGCCTGTTTTACTGGCTGTTCTTCATGAAGCTCGGCCTGTTTACGAAGAGCCCCCGCAACATTTCCGTATTTGTCGGCATCGGCGTCGTTCTTATCGGCGGCATCGTATTCATGTGGCTTACCTTCGCGCCGACCACGGCAGACGGCCGGATGTTCCAATACGTCATCCAGATTGTGCCGAATGTAAAGGGGCAGGTCGTGGAGGTGCCGGTCAGGCCGCTGGTTCCGCTGGAGAAGGGGGAGGTTCTTTTTCGCATCGAGCCCACGCCATACCAGGCCGCCGTGGACCAGCTGAAGGCATCCATCGACAGGACCAGGGCCCAGGAGCGCCGGGCACAAATCGAGGTGGAGCGTACGGCCAAGCTCGTCGAGTCATCCGCCGGCGCGCAACGCGAGCTCGATCGGTGGACGGCGAGCCTGGACGAAGCGCAAGCGGCGATTCGTAGTCTGGAAGCCCAACTGCGCGGTGCCCAGTGGCAACTGGACGAGACCGTCGTGCGTGCGCCCAGCGCCGGCTATGTGTTCAACCTTCAGATTCGGCCGGGTACCTACGTGACCAATATCCCCATCGCCGCCCCCATGACCTTCGTCTCCGACGAGCTCCGAACAATCCTCGCCAGTTTCAGCCAGAGTGCAGGGCGTCACGTACAGGACGGGGATACGGCCGAGGTCGTGTTCTCTCGCGTACCGGGCCGGGTTTTTCCGGGTAAGGTCCATAGTCTCGGCGCAGCCACGGGAACCGCACAGTTGACGCCCAGCGGAGAACTACCCGTGTTTACCGGCCAGCCGACGTCGGCCCGATATCCCTTCGCAATCGAGCTCGATGACCCCGATGATGAAGC
>JAACFO010000180.1 GCA_009937425.1 Gammaproteobacteria bacterium | reverse complement strand
GAGACGTTTGTACTTGGGCCGATGGGGCTGGTCGGCATCGACGCCAAGGCGCCGGCGACGGTCGGCTTCGTAGTTCGCGTAGTTTCCTTCAAACCAGGTCACCTGACTGTCGCCCTCGAAGGCCAGCATGTGGGTCGCGACGCGATCCAGGAACCATCGATCATGGGACACGACCACCGCACAGCCCGGAAAGTCCAACAAAGCCTCTTCCAGGGCGCGCAGGGTTTCCACATCCAGATCGTTGCTCGGCTCGTCCAGGAGCAACAAGTTGCCGCCCTTGACCAGAAGCTTGGCCAGATGCACACGATTGCGCTCACCGCCGGACAGATCCGCGACACGCTTTTCCTGATCCGTACCTCTAAAGTTGAACCTGCCGACGTAGGGTCGGGAGGGGATCTGCGTCTTGCCGACGGTAATGATGTCCTGCCCGCCGGAAATTTCCTGCCACACGGAGTTACCGCCATTCAGCTCCTCGCGGCTCTGATCCACATAGGAGATGACGACCGTATCGCCGATCCGCAGTTCACCATCATCGGGCTGTTCGGTACCAACCAGCATACGCAGCAGCGTGCTCTTGCCGGCGCCGTTCGGGCCGATGACGCCGACGATGCCCCCCGGCGGCAGCTGGAAATTCAAGTCGTCGATGAGCAGGCGCTGATCGTAGCCCTTGCGCAGACCCTTCGCTTCCACCACCAGATCACCCAGGCGCGGGCCCGCGGGAATATGCACCTGCTTGGTCTCGCTGCGCTTCTGGAACTCCCGGGACGATAGCTCGTCGAATCGCGCGATCCGTGCCTTGCTCTTGGCCTGACGCCCCTTGGGATTCGCCCGCACCCACTCGAGCTCCGCCTGAATGGCACGCCGATGGGCGGATTCCTCCCGCGCTTCCTGGGACAGACGTTGCTCCTTCTGCTCCAGCCAGGAGGAGTAGTTGCCCTCCCAGGGGATCCCCCGGCCGCGGTCGAGCTCGAGAATCCACCCCGCCACGTCGTCGAGAAAATAGCGATCGTGGGTCACGGCCACCACGGTGCCCGGATACTCCCCGAGAAAGCGCTCCAGCCAGGCCACGGATTCCGCATCCAGGTGGTTCGTGGGCTCGTCCAGCAACAGCATGTCCGGTGCCGACAGCAGCAACCGGCACAGTGCCACCCGCCGCCGCTCACCGCCGGACAGCTTTGCCACATCCGCGTCCCAGGGGGGAAGTCGCAGTGCATCGGCGGCGATCTCCAGCTTACGCTCCAGCTCCCAGCCGCCCGCCGCCTCGATGGCATCCTGAAGCTCACCCTGCTCTTCGAGCAGCGCGTTCATGGCGTCGTCGTCCATGGGCTCGGCGAACTTTGCGCTCACGGCATCAAAACGCGCGAGCAAACCGAGCAACTCACTCACGCCCTCCTCTACGTTACCGCGCACATCTTTATCCGCATTCAGCTCCGGCTCCTGGCGCAGATAGCCGACGCGGATCCCCTTCTGAGGCCGCGCCTCACCGTGAATCTCGGTGTCCAGGCCGGCCATGATTCGCAGCAGTGTCGATTTGCCGGCGCCATTCAGCCCGAGCACGCCGATCTTGGCGCCGGGAAAGAAGGACAGGGAAATATCTTTCAGAATTTCGCGCTTCGGCGGCACGACCTTACCGACGCGATTCATGGTGTAGACGTACTGGGGACGTCCCGATTTGTTATTTGCCATACTGGGTGGTCCGAAGCATCAGGGAATTGCGCGATTCAGCGGCAGGGGATTGTACACCCTCGGCAGAATAGAGATCCGCCCCGCTGCTTACTGAATGTTCCCCTCGCTTTTTTCCTCCTCGAGTAGCAGCTCTTCTTCCAATAGATCCAGATCCTCCAGTTCCTGAATCGGCGGATTACCATCGTGTATGAGATTCAAGCGTTGTTGAAGAAATGCCTCGCGGGTGAAGATGTAGGGATCGAATGCCGTCTCGTCACGCAACCTGATGGCCGGCGCCAGTCGCGCGCGGGTATCGACGATATTGAGACCCGCCAGGGCCGCAAACTGACCACCGGTATCGATCCAGCGCAATGGTTTGCTCAGGAAATCCAGGGGCCAGCCTACCGCGCTTCGTACCGTCTGCGGACCGAGCACCGGCAAGGTGAGGAAATTTCCCTGAGGAATGCCCCACACGGCGAAGGTCTGGCCGAAGTCCTCGTTGTGGCGCCCTAAACCGCTCGGTCCGACAATGTCGATGAATCCGAGAAGGCCGAAGGTCGTATTGAAAATGAAACGCATGGTGTCTTCGAGACCGCGCTCGAATTTCCCTTGCAGAAACTGATTGATGACGGTGGTCGGATAGCCGAGATTGACGAAAAAGTTGTGAATAGCCGTTCGGCCACCGTCCGGAATTTTGAGATAAACATCGGCCACCGGAGCGATGATGCCCTTATCGATACCGTCGTTGAAGTCGTACATGCTCCGATTCCAGGGCTCCCAGGGGTCGTTTGGATCCGGCTCGCCTGGAATGCTGACACAACCAGTAGCAGCCATGATGAACAGCGCGAGCAGTACCAGCGTACGCGGGCCATCGGCAATGGTCGTGTTAGGCATGCTTTGCGTGACTCCGCTGAGTGCTGATCAGTCTGCGGTTTCGAATTCGCCAATTTGACCGTTGAGTTTCGCGATCAAACTGTCGAGACCCTGGGTCTTGATGACGGCACCGTAGTCAGCGCGTTTCAACGAGAGATCACTGACACCGTTGGCGATGACATTGACGATACGCCACTTCCCGCCGCTCTCTTGCAGCAAATAGTCGAGGCTGACGTTCTCCCCTGGATCATTGTTGATTTTAAGCACGGTGCGCACGAGCTCCCTGCCTTTTCGCGCCGGTTTGCTGGATATGGTTTCGAATTGCTCAGCGGAATAGCCGTTGAAACGCGCCGCATAGTGGCCGATGGTCCAACGGGAAAATACATCCACCATGACATTCCGCTGCTCGGTGCTCAAATCCGACCAGGATCGCCCCACGGCGAAGCGCGTCAGGAACTGCAAGTCGAAACTCTCCTCGATGATCGGCGCGATACGATCACGGCGTCCCGCATAGCCCAGGGATTCGGCATTTTGCATGATGTCCAGCAAGGCCGCATGCAAATTTTCGACGACCGCCACCGCACCGGCATTTTCCGCGGCGCTCGGCAACGCCGTGCACAGGGCGAGTAAAACTGCAGTCAGGGTTTGCCGAAGCGCCGTTGTCGTCAATCGCATCTTGTGCCGATTACCCACCCAGGACGATGTCGGGGAGAACGGCGCGGACTATAACATAGCGACCGGCGCCGATACTGTGACCGTGGTTGCGTCAACGCGGTGTGCTCACGCGCCCCACATGGTATTGCCGACCCCGCCAGAGGGAACGTTCCCCACGCAGATACCGGCGCGCGGAGTCCCAGGTCATGATCAAAAAAAGCAGACCGATAAAGGGCATGAGTAGACCCCACGACGCCGCTAAGCCGTAGAAGCGCAATGTCGGCACATACGCCAACCACATGACAAGCCACGTCCCCAGGGCAATCGTACGTGTTGACGATTCGGAGGAAAATGAAAAAACCACTGGACTGATAAAGCAAACAGCCATCAGCAGCGAACAAAGCCCCAGAAGAAGCCACGAGTATCGCAGCTGCGTGAAGGCCGTTCGCGTCACCATCCGCCAGATATCGCCTGGACCATGATAGCGCCGATGGCTGGTCACCGAACGCGTGAGGCCAATCCAGGTGCCATAGCCCGCATCCTTGACCCTGCGCGCCAGCGTGCAGTCGTCAATGATGGCGTCGGCCAGGCATGCAAAACCGCCGATGGCATCCAGCGCCCGTATATCGAGCAGCACACAGCCACCCGCCGCCGCCGCTACGCGCTTGCTCGGTGAGTTGGCCAGGTGAAACGGATAAATGAGCTTGAAGAAATACACGAAGGCGGGCAGCAACAATCGTTCCCAGAACCCCTCCATCGACAGCTCCGCCATCAGCGACACAAGTCCCAGACGTCGATCCCGCAGCCGATGCCGGAGCGTCGCGATCAGTCCGGGGGCTAGCGCGATGTCGGCGTCGAGCAGCAAAACCAGGGGACGATCCAGGTACGGCCGGGCCTGGGATTGGGCCCAGACCTTTCCGACCCAACCTTCGGGCAGGGCCGCACCGGAAATCACTCTGACACCAGCGCCCCCCCATTGGCGCGCGACGTCGCCGGTGCCGTCGCTGGATTGATCGTCGACGATCAGAATATCGAGCCCCGGACCTTGTTCCGAGAGGCTCGCGAGGGTTCTCGGCAAACTTTGCGCTTCGTCCCGGGCAGGGATCAGAACCGTGACATCATCGAGGGATTCGCCGCGGCGTCGGGCGTCGGCTTGCAGTCGCTCGCGGGTGCTCCACGGCCGCCAGGGCAGAATCAGAACGATCAGCCAGATCAGCAGAGCAGGCGTCGCCCAGCCCAGGAACATCAGGCCACGCGCTCAGACCTGTCCTGGGAATCGGTTTCAACCGTCAACTCGACGGATTGACTGTCGGGGTTGTCATAGATAAATGGCTGCTCAGGCGCCATGGGGCCGCTGGTGCGCGGGCCACGAATAGAGACCCGCAGCGCCTTCAAAGGATTGGCGAAAGCATCGTTAACGGCGGTCGCCTCGAATCCACAGTGCACCATGCAGTTGCCGCACTTGGCATTACGTCCGACGCCGTAGTTGTCCCAATCCGTGTCTTCGATGAGCGCCTCGAATGTGGGTGCGTAACCCTCTCCCACCAACAGATAGCAGGGCTTCTGCCAGCCGAAGACATTGCGGGTCGGATTGCCCCATGCCGTGCATGCATAGTTCTGATTTCCGGCGATGAAATCCAGATAAAGACTCGAGTGATTGAATGCCCAGCCACGACCCTTGCCGAGCCGGAAAATATCGCGAAACAACTCTTTGCTGCCCTTGCGCTGCAGGAACACCTGCTGCTGGGGGGCGCGCTCGTAGCTGAAACCCGGTGCGACCGTAACGCCCTCGATACCGAGAGTATTTACATGATCGAAAAATTCCGCCACTTCCTGCGGCGATTCACCTTGAAACAGCGTGCAGTTGACGGTGACTCGAAAGCCCTTTTCCCTTGCCAGGCGCACCGCATCGATCGCGCGTTCGAACACGCCATCCTGGCACACGGAGGCGTCGTGACGATCGCGATTGCCATCCAGGTGGATTGAAAAGGTCAGATACGGAGACGGCGTGTAGTCCTTGATGCGCTTCTTCAACAGAAGCGCGTTAGTGCACAAGTAAATGTACTTCTTCTTGCGGATGTAACCCTCGACTATTTGCGGCATCTCCTTGTGTATGAGGGGCTCGCCGCCGGCGATGGATACCACAGGCGCGCCACACTCGTCGATGGCATCCATGGCCTCTTGAACACTGATGCGCTTGTCGAGGATATGGTCCGGATAGTCGATCTTGCCGCAGCCGGAGCAGGCCAGATTGCATCGAAACAGGGGCTCGAGCATCAGCACCAGGGGATAGCGCTTCTCGCGCCGCAGTTTCTTGCCCAAGATATACATTCCCAGGCCAATCTGCTGCTTCAACGGAACACCCATACTCGACTCCTGCTTGTTTGATTCGCCCGAAAACCGCCGCGTGCGGCCCGCGCTCCCCTTAACGCGCGAGTCTCGGCGATATATGTTAACCTGCGCTATTCTAAGTCCTTTACTCTGGCATTTCAGCCCCACACAAAGCAAGAATAGTTAAAATCCAAGGCCTGGGAAATCAGCGCCCGGGCCGGGCGCCGCGCCCCCTGCTCGCAAAAGATTGTCGGGAAAAAGTAACAGACCATGAGCACGAGAAGTCCCTTCCCCCTCCTCCAGCACATCGACTCACCGGCAGACCTCCGTAAGCTACCCGAGTCGCAACTCGAGGCCCTTGCCAGCGAGTTGCGGGAATATCTCGTGCAAAGCGTTTCCCAATCGGCAGGGCATTTCGCGGCCGGCCTCGGCGCCCTGGAACTCACCGTGGCGCTGCATTATCTCTACGACACGCCGGAAGACCGGCTCGTCTGGGACGTCGGCCATCAGAGCTACCCCCACAAGATCCTGACCGGGCGCAGAGACGACATGCATACGGTGCGCAAATGGGGCGGCATCACCCCCTTTCCCAAGCGCTCGGAGAGCGAGTTCGATACCTTCGGCGTCGGCCACGCCGGTACCTCCATCGGCGCGGCCCTGGGCATGGCACTGGCGGCCGAGCGCACCGGCTCGGGACGCAGAGCGGTGGCTATCATCGGCGACGGCGGGCTCACCTGCGGCATGGCATTCGAGGCTCTCAACCATGCGGGGGGACTCGGCACCAACATGCTGGTGGTACTCAACGATAACGAGATGTCCATATCGCCGAATGTCGGCGCGCTCACCCAACGTTTCGCTCAGATAATTTCCGGGAAACTTTACGCCTCGGTCCGCGAGGGCAGTAAGAAAGTGCTGTCGCATATGCCGCCCATGTGGGAGCTGGCGCGCCGGGCGGAGGAGCACGTCAAGGGGCTCATCGTGCCAGGCACCCTTTTCGAAGAACTCGGATTCAACTATATCGGCCCCATCGACGGTCACGATCTCAAGGTGTTGCTCTCGACGCTACGCAACGTCCAAGCCCTCGAGGGTCCGCAGCTGCTGCACATAGTGACGAAAAAGGGCAAAGGCTACGGCCCCGCGGAAGCCGACCCGGTCAAGTACCACGGTATCAGCGCGCCCTTCGACCCCAAGGTAGGGATCCGCTCCGCGAAAGCCAACTCCGGCCCCACCTACTCCCAGGTATTCGGCGAATGGCTGTGCGATATGGCACGCCTCGACAAACGATTGGTGGGGATCACCCCGGCCATGCGCGAAGGCTCGAAAATGGAAAACTTTGAAAAGGAGTTTCCCGATCGCTACTTCGACGTCGCCATCGCCGAGCAACACAGCGTCACCGTGGCGGCGGGTATGGCCTGCGACGGATTGAAGCCGGTAGTGGCCATTTACTCGACTTTCCTGCAACGCGCCTACGACTCCGTCGTTCACGACGTCGTAATTCAGAACCTGCCGGTGCTGTTCGCCATCGACCGCGCGGGGCTGGTGGGCGGCGACGGTCCGACCCACGCGGGTTCCTACGACATCAGCTATCTGCGCTGCCTGCCGAACATCGTCATCATGACGCCATCGGACGAGAACGAAACCCGTCAGATGCTGTATACCGGTTTTCTCCTCGACCAACCCTGCGCGGTGCGATACCCCAGGGGAACAGGTCCCGGGGTAGCCGTGGAAGAGGACATGTCGGCCATTCCCATCGGCAAAGCAGAGCTTCGGCGGCAGGGGAAAAACATCGCTTTCCTGGCCTTCGGCCCGATGCTCGAATACTGCCTGGAGGCGGCGAAAAGGCTCGACGCCACGGTCGTCAATATGCGCTTCGTAAAACCTCTGGACGACGACATGGTGCTGCGCATGGCGGCGGAGCACGAGTTACTCGTCACCGTGGACGAGAACGCCATTGCCGGCGGCGCAGGTAGTGCCGTCAACGAGTGCCTCGCGGCTCACGACAC
>JAACFO010000179.1 GCA_009937425.1 Gammaproteobacteria bacterium | reverse complement strand
CCATGGCGGGCGTGGAAGTCTGCCAGCCGTTGCAGCTGACTTTCCTTCTCGTCGCCGGTGGATCTGGCTAGTTCGATGGTCGTTTTTTCTTCTTCGGGTTCGGGGTTGAGGAAAGTGTTGACACCGATGATCGGCAACGAGCCATCGTGCTTGCGGCTTTCGTAATAGATGGACTCGTCCTGAATTTTTCCGCGCTGGTAACCGGTCTCCATGGCGCCCAACACGCCGCCGCGATCGGCCAGGCGCTCGAACTCCCCCAATACAGCCTCTTCGACCAGATCCGTGAGCTCGTCGATAATGAACGCCCCCTGATTCGGGTTCTCGTTTTTTGCGAGCCCCCATTCCTTGTTGATGATGAGCTGCACCGCCAGCGCCCGGCGCACGGATTCCTCCGAAGGCGTCGTTACAGCCTCGTCATAAGCATTGGTGTGCAAACTGTTGCAGTTGTCATAGGTGGCAATCAGCGCCTGCAGGGTAGTGCGTATATCGTTGAAGTCCATTTCCTGGGCGTGCAGCGAGCGCCCGGAAGTCTGGATGTGGTATTTGAGCTTCTGGCTGCGTTCATTAGCTGCGTACTTGAACCGCATGGCGGCTGCCCAGATGCGCCGTGCTACCCGACCCATGACCGAGTACTCCGGCTCCATGCCGTTGGAGAAGAAAAAGGACAAGTTCGGCGCAAAATTATCGATGTGCATGCCCCGTGCGAGATAGGCTTCCACATAGGTGAACCCGTTTGCGAGGGTCAAAGCCAGTTGGGTGATGGGATTGGCGCCGGCCTCGGCGATGTGATAACCGGAAATCGACACCGAGTAAAAATTCCGAATGCGCTTGTCGATAAAGAACTCGGCAATGTCTCCCATTACTTTGAGACTGAACTCGGTTGAGAAGATGCAGGTATTCTGTCCCTGGTCCTCTTTGAGAATGTCCGCCTGAACGGTGCCACGTACGTTTTCGAGAACCCATGCCTTTTGCGCCGCTGCTTCCTCTTCACTGGGCTCGCGGCCGAGTTCCTTGCGCAAGACCTCGAGCTTCTGATCGACGGCGGTATTGAGGAACATGGCCAGAATGGTGGGCGCGGGACCATTGATAGTCATTGACACCGAGGTCCTCGGATCGCACAGATCGAAACCGTCGTAGAGCACCTTCATGTCGTCCAGCGTCGCGATGGAGACACCGGAGTTGCCCACTTTGCCGTAGATATCCGGGCGCCGATCCGGGTCGAAGCCGTACAGGGTCACGGAATCGTAAGCTGTCGACAGGCGCTTCGCCTCGGCGTGCCTGGAAAGGTATTTGAATCGCTGGTTGGTACGGAATGCATCGCCCTCGCCGGCAAACATGCGCGACGGGTCCTCGCCCTCGCGCCGGAAGGCGAACACGCCGGCGGTGAATGGGAAACGACCGGGCAAGTTCTCTTTTAACAGCCAACGCAGTATCTCGCCTTCGTCCTCGTAGCGTGGCAGTGCCACTTTTGGAATGCTGGTCCCGGAGAGCGTCGTGTGGGTAAGGGCCGTGCGAATCTCGCGCCCGCGTACTTTGGTGACGAGCTCCTCGCCGGAGTAGCTGCGCTTGAGCTCGGGCCACCGCTCGAGAAGGGTTCGCGCGCGTGGATCCATGGCCTCGCCGCGTTCCTCCATCAGCCGGCCCAGATCCTGGTTCTGCTCACCTGCCTCCGCCAGCATGCGGATCGCTTCGCGAAGCTGTTGGCGTTCCCTGGCGAGACGCACCTGTTCTTCGACGCTGCTGTGATACCCGCGCACAGACTCGGCGATCTCCGCCAGGTAACGGCTGCGATTGGAGGGCACGATGGCGGCGCCGGCGCTGGAAGCACGCCGCCCCTGCACCCTGAGGCGGTCACCGGATCGGTGCTGGAAACCGCGCTCGCCGAGCAGTGCGCTCAGGCCTTGATAAAGCGCCGTGACACCGTCGTCATTAAAACGCGAGGCGATGGTGCCAAACACCGGCATGGATTCGCTGGTGCTGGTAAAGGCCTCGCGATTGCGCTGCATTTGCTTGCGCACGTCACGAAGCGCGTCCTCGGCACCCTTGCGGTCGAACTTGTTGATGGCCACCAGATCGGCGAAATCCAGCATGTCGATTTTTTCCAGCTGGCTGGCGGCGCCGAACTCCGGCGTCATCACGTACATGGACACGTCCACCAGCGGCACGATGGCGGCGTCCCCCTGACCGATCCCCGATGTCTCCACCAGAATCAGGTCGAAACCCGCCAGGCGCACCGCGGCAATGACATCTTCGAGATGCCCCGGAACCTCGTTGCCGGACACGCGGGTGGCCAGGGATCGCATGTAGATATTGGGGTGGTCGATGGCGTTCATGCGGATGCGGTCGCCGAGCAGCGCTCCGCCGGTTTTGCGCCGTGAGGGGTCCACCGCAAGAATGGCGATCTTCAACCCATCGCCGTGGTCGAGGCGAAAGCGCCGCACGACCTCATCGGTAAGTGAGGACTTACCAGCTCCACCGGTGCCGGTGATCCCCACTACCGGAACAGCCGACCCGTCGGCCGCGACCAGGCGCCGGCGCTGGGTCTCGTCGAGACCGCCGTCTTCGATAGCGCTCACCAGCCTTGCCAGTGCCCGCCAGTCGCCTTGCCGGGAGCCGCTCACGGCCGCATCCACATCATGCCGGCGGCTTTCACGGCAGGCGCCGAGCATGTCCTCGATCATGCCCTGCAAGCCGAGACGCTGGCCGTCCCCCGGCGAGTAAATACGTGTCACACCGTAGTCCTGGAGGGTGCGGGTCTCCTCGGGAACAATCACTCCGCCGCCGCCGCCGAAAACGCGAATGTTTTCGCCGCCGCGCTCGCGCAGCATGTCCACCATGTACTTGAAATACTCCACGTGGCCGCCCTGATAGGAACTCACGGCGATGCCGTGCACGTCCTCCTGGAGCGCCGCGCTCACCACCTCCTCCACGGACCGGTTGTGGCCCAGGTGAATGACCTCGGTACCGGCCGCCTGGAGGATGCGGCGCATGATGTTGATGGAGGCGTCATGACCGTCGAAGAGGCTGGCAGCAGTGACGAATCGAATGCGCGCGGGGGCCGCCGCCGGCTTCGCGACGGTGCGTAGTTTTGCGACAGCGGGCTCGGCCATGGTGCGCTCCTGGCAACGGGAAAGAAGAACCCTATGTTACGTTTACGTAAACGTCAAGAGGTGTCCGGGCCCCGGCGGCTTGGCGGCAGCCCCGTGCCCTTTTGAAGTCTAGGCGGTTTCAGCCACAGCCTGCCAGATGTGCTGATCCGGCAGCCCAGGAACGCGGTTGCCTTTACGTTTACGTAAAAGGAAGGTAGCCTGCATCCCAATTAAGCCGGGGATCAGCGATTTTATGAGCAATTTGTACAGCATCGGGGAGCTGTCACGGGAGTTCGGCGTTACCACCCGCACTATCCGCTTCTACGAGGATCAAGGCCTGCTCTGCCCCACCCGCGACGGCCAGAATCGTATCTACCAGGGCCGCGATCGGGTCCGCCTGAGGCTCATCCTGCGGGGCAAGCGGCTCGGGTTTTCCCTCAAGGAAATCAAGAAGTTGATCGAGCTATACGACGCCCCGGAAGGAGAAGGGGCGCAGCTGCGCAGCTTTATCGAGAAAATCCGAGCGCGGCGCTCGGAACTGCTGATTCAGAAGGATGACATCGAGCACGTACTGGACGAGCTCGATACCCTGGAGCAACGCTGCACCGGCCTGCTGGCTGCCGAGGGCGATGGAGGTCGAAGCGCGCAGTAGGGATGCTCTAATGATTGACGTTTACGTAAACGTAAACTAGCCTTGGCAATTAACACTGGACACCGTTATTCATGGAGCGCGACAGGACGCCATTCAACGCCCCGAATCCGGACTTCGCGGCCCGGGTCCAGGCGAGCTTTGCGCGCCAGCGCATTATGGAGCTGCTTGGCGCCGAACTTGCCGGCATTGAAGCGGGCTCGTGCGAGATTCGGCTGCCCTTCAAAGAGGCACTCTGCCAGCAGCACGGCTTTTTTCACGGCGGCGTCATCGGCACCATCGCCGACTCGGCGGGCGGTTACGCGGGCTTCAGCCTGATGCCCGCCGATGCCAGCGTCCTTACGGTGGAGTACAAACTCAATCTGCTGGCGCCGGCGGACGGTGATTACCTGTTGGCCACAGGCCGGGTCGTCAGGCCCGGCCGTACGCTGGTGGTGTGCCGGGCCGACGTGGTGGTGTACAAAGATACTCGCCAGACATTGTGCGCCACCCTGCTGCAAACCCTCATGACCATGCACGGGCGCAGCGATGAAACCTGACGCCGGGCGCAACCACGGTCACCCATGGCCAGGCATACAATAGAAGTCCAATCATGATCTCAAACCAACTTCCCAGCCTCGATTTTGCTTTAGGCGATAGCGCCGACATGTTGCGGGACTCCGTGATGCGCTTCTCCAGTGACGAGATCGCCCCACGCGCCGCCGACATCGACAAGCGCAACGAGTTTCCCGACGACCTGTGGCGCAAGATGGGTGATCTCGGCATCCTCGGGGTCACTATCGAAGAGGAGTACGGCGGAGCCGCCATGGGCTATCTCGAGCATGTGGTGGCCATGGAAGAGGTAAGCCGCGCCTCTGCCTCGGTGGGTTTGAGCTATGGGGCACACTCCAATTTGTGCGTCAATCAGATCCGCCGAAACGGCAACAACAGGCAGAAGCAATCCTATTTGCCACGCCTGGTGAGCGGCGAGTACGTGGGTGCCTTGGCCATGAGCGAGTCGGGCGCCGGATCCGACGTGGTCGGCATGCGCCTGCAGGCGCAAAAGAAAGGTGATCGCTACATACTCAATGGCACAAAAATGTGGATCACCAACGGCCCCGACGCCGATGTCCTGGTCGTATACGCGAAAACCGACCGGGATGCGGGGTCGCGGGGCATCACCGCTTTTATCGTAGAGAAAACATTCAAGGGATTCTCCACTGCCCAGAAGCTCGACAAGCTTGGCATGCGCGGCTCGAACACTTGCGAGCTGGTGTTCGACGACTGCGAGGTGCCCGAAGAGAATGTCCTCGGGGAGATCGGCAGCGGTGTCAACGTACTCATGAGCGGCCTCGACTTCGAGCGCGTAGTACTGGCCGCCGGGCCTCTGGGTATCATGCAGGCCTGCATGGACATCGTCGTGCCCTACGTGCACGAACGAAAGCAATTCGATCGCCCCATCGGCGATTTTCAGCTGATGCAGGGCAAGCTCGCCGATATGTATACCACCATGAATGCAAGCAAGGCCTACGTGTATGCGGTTGCGCGCGCCTGTGATCTCGGCGGCCCGACGCGCAAGGACGCAGCCGGCGCAATACTCTACGCCGCCGAGCGCGCCACATGGATGGCGCTGGAGGCAATCCAGTGTCTTGGCGGAAATGGATACATCAATGATTACGCCACCGGACGTCTATTGCGCGATGCAAAGCTCTACGAGATCGGCGCCGGGACTTCGGAGATTCGCCGCATGCTGATCGGCCGCGAGCTGTTTCAGGAAACCGGCTGAGGAGATTAAGACATGAACGACAATGATCCCAACAATGATCCCATTGTAATCGTCGGCGCGGCGCGTACACCCATGGGTGGGTTTCAGGGAGACTTCAGCGGTGTTACGGCCGCCGAGCTCGGCGCCGCGAGCATCGCCGGCGCAATCACCGATGCCGGCGTTGCCGACGCAGACGTGGAAGAGGTCATCATGGGCTGCGTACTACCGGCCGGACAGGGCCAGGCGCCCGCCAGACAGGCGGCCTTCGGTGCCGGGTTGGGCATGCAAACCGGTTGCACGACCATCAATAAAATGTGCGGCTCCGGAATGAAAGCCACCATGCTGGCCCACGATCTGCTTCGCGCGGGCAGTAACGACGTCATGGTGGCCGGTGGTATGGAGAGCATGAGTAACGCGCCCTATCTTCTCGAAAAAGCCCGCGCCGGCTATCGCATGGGTCACGGCCGGGTGCTCGATCACATGTTCGTGGACGGACTCGAAGATCCCTTCGATAAAGGCGGTCTCATGGGGGTCTTCGCCGAGGACTGTGCGCAACATTATCAGTTCACTCGCGAGGCTCAGGACGCCTTTGCCATTACTTCTCTAGGCAGGGCTCGAGAAGCCATCAGCAACGGCAGCTTCGATTCACAAATCGTGCCGGTGACGGTGCGCAGTCGCTCGGGGGAAAGCCAGGTGGCCGTGGATGAGCAGCCGGGAAAAGCGAAGCCCGAGAAGATCCCGCATCTCAAACCTGCGTTTCGCGAAGGCGGCACGGTCACGGCGGCGAATTCCAGCTCCATTTCCGATGGTGCGGCGGCATTGATACTCATGCGCCGCTCCGAAGCGGCCCGGCGCAAGCTCCAGGTGCGCGCCGAGGTCCGTGCTCACGCGAGCCACGCCCAGGAACCCGCCTGGTTTACCACCGCACCCATCGGTGCCGTTCGTAAAGTGCTCGAGGGAAGCGGCTGGTCCGCAAGTGACGTGGATCTATTCGAAATAAACGAAGCCTTCGCCGTCGTGACCATGGCCGCGATGCGGGATCTGAATCTGCCCCACGACAAGGTGAACGTGCACGGCGGGGCCTGCGCCCTGGGCCACCCGGTAGGCGCCTCCGGCGCGCGCATTCTCGTCACCCTGCTGGCGGCCCTGGAAAAATACGACCTCGCGCGCGGCGTAGCGTCATTGTGCATCGGCGGCGGCGAAGCGACGGCCATGGCCATCGAGAGGCGGGCCTCGTGAGCGCGACTGGGAAGGCGCCCATCGACTTTTACTTCGATTTCTCGTCACCTTACGGCTATTTCGCCAGTTGCCGCATCGATGACATCGGCCAGCGGCATGGCCGTGAGGTCATTTGGCGACCCTATCTCATGGGTGCCGCCATGAAACTGACCGGCAGCAAGCCCCTGGTGGAGCGGCAGATGATCGGCGAGTACGCGCACCGCGACATCCTGCGTACGGCGCGCCGATACGGCATCGCCTTCAATCCGCCGCCGGCGCCGTTCCCGCTCCCCAGTGTCGCACCATGCCGGGCATTTTATTGGCTGGCGGATCGCGACCCACTGCAGGCCAGGGACTTCGCGCGACGAACATATGCCGCGTTGTTCATCGACGGACGTAACGTGAGCGAAGTGGAGGTGGTGGTGGCGTTGGCGTCCAGCGCCGGCGCAGATGCCGATGAAACCCGTGCCGCGCTCGGGGCTCAGGCCGTCAAGGATCGCCTTCGCCAGGAGACCGACGCGGCCATCGAGCGCGGCGTTTTCGGCTCGCCCTTTGTCATCGTCGACGGCGAGCCCTTCTGGGGTAACGACCGCCTCGATGATATGGCCAAGTGGTTGGAGACCGGCGGGTGGTGAGTATGCAAATACTTTGCGGTCGCGCTCCTTCCACCCCCTCTCCCTTTTGGGGAGAGGGCCGGGGTGAGGGGCTTCGGCCTCGACTCACCCCCCCTCACCCTAGCCCTCTCCCCCAAAGGGGGAGAGGGGATTAGGATCTTTAACTGTTATGCCTGTGCTTGAAAGTAACGTCGATTCCCGCAGCGACGCATTTCGCGCCAATACGCAGGCCATGCAGTCGCTGGTCTCGGAGTTGCGCGCAAAGGTC
>JAACFO010000057.1 GCA_009937425.1 Gammaproteobacteria bacterium | reverse complement strand
GCGAAAACGCTCTACGGCGGTGCCCATGTGATCGCCGAGTTCGCGGCGCGCAAGGAAGTGATTCGCACCCAGGTGGAAGAAGCGGCGGAAAGCACTGGCGGCCATGCGGTTATCGACGAGGCGCTTCTGGAAGAGAACGCCGCTTTGGTGGAATGGCCCGTGGCTGTTACGGGCAGCTTCGACGTGTTGTACCTGGCGCTTCCCGACTGCGTGCTGACTGCCACCATGCAGGGCCATCAACGCTACTTCCCGATAGCCGGGGATGACGGCGCCCTCATGCCGCACTTTGTCGCGATCAGCAATATCGAAAGCAGCAATCCCGATACTGTGCGCCACGGTAACGAACGTGTCATCCGGCCGCGTCTCGCGGATGCGGCATTTTTCTTCGAGGCCGACCAGAAGAAATCCCTGGAAGAGCGCCGCGACTCTCTCAAGGATGTCGTCTACCAGGAAAAACTCGGGTCGGTTTACGACAAGTCCGAACGCGTGTCGCACCTCGCCGGCATCGTCGCTATCGCCATGGGCCATAACCCCGACGAGGTGAAGCTCGCTCGCCGGGCCGGCACCTTGTTCAAGTGCGATCTGGTCACCGACATGGTCGGCGAGTTCCCTGAGCTACAAGGCGCCATGGGCCGGGAGTATGCGCTGGCCGGTGGCGAGGACATTCCGGTTGCCATCGCCATCGGTGAGAGTTACATGCCGCGATTTGCCGGTGACACTATTCCGTCGTCGTCCATCGGCCGAGCGCTTTCGGTGGCCGACCGGCTGGACACACTGATGGGGATTTTTCTCATCGGCCAGGCGCCCACCGGTGACAAGGACCCCTTCGCCCTCAGGCGTACCGCACTCGGCGCCCTGCGCATCATGATCGAAGGGGAATTGCCCCTTGATCTGCATAAGCTTCTCAAATCCACAGCCGATGGGTTCGCGCAGTTTTCGGATTCGGCGGGTGTCGTAGATGAGGTAATGGAATTCGTCCTCGAGCGCCTGAAAGGCTACTTCGTCGATCAAGGCGTACCGGTTGACGTATTCCAGGCGGTGCAGGCACGCGAGCCCAGGGAGCCCTACGACTTCGCGAAGCGTGTTCATGCCGTGGATGCATTTCGCAAGCTGCCGGAGGCCGCCAGTCTGGCAGCTGCTAACAAGCGTATTCAGAACATCCTCAAACAAGCCGCAGATGCGGTGCCGGAGAAGGTGGACGACAGCCTGTTCGCCGAAGACGCCGAGTGGAACCTGGCGGCCAAGACTCTGGGCCTCAGCCCGCGGGTTCGCGAACTACTGAAAATGCGCGACTACACGACCGCCATGACCAGTCTTGCCGGGCTTCGCGAAGGCGTCGACGATTTCTTCGACAACGTCAAAGTCATGGACGATGACGAGCGCCTGCGGAAAAATCGCCTGTCGCTTTTGCAGAGCATCAGCAACCTGTTTCTCGAGACGGCGGACATCTCTAAACTGCAGACGTGAAACGGCGCATATTCCTTGCGTCCATCGGTGTGTCGGCCCTAGCCGCCTGGCACTACTGGCCTGAGGACGGATTTACCAATCCCTGCCTGAGCGCCGAACTGCCCGACACGCTCGCCGACAACGATCTCATCGCCGCCGCATGGGAAGGGGTCCACGCGAACAGCTTCTGGGATTGTCACGTCCATCTGCTGGGCCTGGGCGACAGTGGCGGCGGCGCCTGGGTGAATCCCGACATGCGTGAATTGATCCACCCGATCCTGCGCACCCAGTATGAGTTTTTCTTGAACGCCGCTTGCGTGGATGATTCTCAACTAGTCGACAAAGACTATGTCGGCCGCCTGCTCACATACCAGGCGGGTCTCGCGACCGGCACGCGGCTCATGCTGCTGGCTTTCGATTACGCCCACGACACCGACGGGCAAGCCCTCACCGACGGTAGTCATTTCCATGTGCCGAACAGCTATGCGAGAGACGTGACGCGCCGCCACCCCGGTCACTTCGAGTGGATCGCCTCCATTCACCCTTATCGACAAGATGCGGTGAGTGCCTTGGAGCAAGCCGTTGGCGACGGTGCCAGGGCCGTCAAATGGTTACCGCCGTCCATGAACATCGACCCGGCATCGCCGCGCTGTGATCCCTTTTACGAAGCTCTTGCGCGTCTCGACCTGCCATTACTCAGCCACGCGGGCCTGGAACGTGCCGTACACGTGCCGGATGCACAAAAGCTCGGCAACCCGCTGCGCCTGCGCCGCGCCCTCGACCACGGCGTGCGCGTCATCGTGGCCCATTGTGCCTCCATGGGGGATGGCGAGGACCTGGATGCCGCTCCCGGCAAACCGCGATTGGCGAACTTCGATCTGTTTGCACGACTCATGGACGAGCCGCGCTACGAGGGCCTGCTCTTCGGCGACATTTCCGCCATGACACAATTGAACCGTATAGGCCCTGCCCTGGACACTGTGCTCGAGCGCGACGACTGGCACCACCGATTGATTAACGGCTCCGACTACCCTCTCCCCGGAGTATTTCCGCTGTTTTCCATGACCACCATGGTCGATCGCGGCTACATCAACGAAGGCGAAGCCAAGGTCATTCGCGCTATCCGCCCCCACAACCCCCTGCTATTCGACTTCGTTCTCAAACGCACGCTGCGCCACGCCGGCAAAAGCTTCGCCCCCTCCATATTCCAAACCCGCCGAATATTCGACACCTGAAGCCCCAATAAGGCAAGACCGGAGCACACAGGTGCCAGGTACCTGTTTGCTCCGGTCTTGCCTTATTGGTCTCCACCACGCCATCGATCGACAGCCCCCGGCATCAGGCTGGATCCGTAATGCGCAGCACTACGCTAAACTGCGCCCCCTGATGTCCATCAATGCACCAATCGCCAGGCGCCTCACCCCCGCCTTACTAATCCGCTCCATGCTGTTCGCGGCCGGGCAGGGTTTACTCTCAGTGCTGTTCTCCATCGCCGCGATACTGGCCCTGCCGCTGCCTTATCGTGTGCGCTACAGGTTGGTGTCACGTTGGACCCACTGGAACCTGTGGTGGCTGGACAAGACCTGTGGTCTAGACCACCGGGTGGTTGGCGAGGACAATGCGCCCGAGCAGCCCTGCATCATTTTCTGCAAGCACGAGTCGGCCTGGGAAACGCTGGCACTGCAGCGCTACTTCACACCCCAGGTGTGGGTTATCAAACGCGAGCTGCTGTGGATCCCATTCTTCGGCTGGGGGCTTGCGACCTTGCGCCCCATCGCCATCGATCGTAGCGCCAGCCGTGCGGGCCTGGAACAAATTCTCACCCAGGGCCGTGAACGCCTGAACGACGACTGCTGGGTCGTGATCTTTCCGGAAGGCACGCGGGTTGCTCCCGGCGAGCGGCACCGTTACCGGCAGGGCGGTGCGGCGCTCGCGGAAAGGACCGGGTATCCGGTATTACCCGTGGCCCACAATTCCGGGGACTTCTGGCCCCGCAACAGCTTCATCAAATACCCGGGCACCGTCCAGCTCGCCATTGGCCCCGCCATCGAAAGCACCGGACGCAGCGCCGCCGAAATTAATCGTCTGGCGGAAAACTGGATTGAATCCACAGTGGAAAACTTGAGAAATGGCCAATCTTGCAGCGGTGTGACCCGGCGCACCTCTGGCCGCGAGTCCGAAACCGTCGAGGAGAACTCCCAGCGTGTCTAATGGATCCGCCGCACCCATCGTTATCATCGGCACCGGCCTCGCCGGCTACACGACAGCCCGGGAGCTGCGCAAGCTCGACACGGAAACGCCCCTGGTGCTCATCACCGCCGACGACGGTTACTTCTATTCAAAACCGATGATCTCGAACGCCCTCGCCCGTGACCAGCAACCCCTGGATTTACCCAACGGGGACGCCGCCAAGATGGCAACGGATCTCGATGCCCGGATCCGCACGCGCACCCGCGTCGATGCCATCGACACGCAAGCCAAGCAGTTGCATCTAAACGGTGAAACCCTGGCTTACGGCCAGCTGGTGCTCGCACTGGGCGCCGATCCCGTGCGGCTGGATCTGGCGGGTGACGCCGACGCGCCCATCTCGGTGAACGACCTGGACGACTACGCGCGCTTTCGCGACGCAATCAGCAACCGCCGCCACATCGTGGTGCTGGGTGCCGGACTGATTGGCTGCGAGTTCGCCAATGATCTGATGAGCGCGGGTTACGAGGTGGAAGTGGTGGAGTTGTTCGAGCACGCCCTCGGCAGACTGGCGCCAAGGGAAGCCGGCGAAGCGGTCAGCGAGGCCCTCGCGGAACGTGGCGTGCGCTGGCACTTCGGCACCGCCTGTGAACGGATCGAGCGCGATGGCGATATCCTGCTGGTTGGTCTCGCCGACGGCCGCACACTGCGCGCCGATGCCGTGTTATCGGCGGTGGGTTTGCGCCCGCGCACGGCGCTGGCCAAGGCCGCCGGACTCGAAACCGATCGCGGCATCGTGGTGGACCGGTGGCTGCGCACCAGCGACCCGTCCATCTATGCCCTCGGCGATTGCAAGCAAATTACAGATCTGGTTTTGCCCTTCATCATGCCCATCATGCACGCCGCCAGGGCACTGGCAAAAACCTTGAGCGGCGAGCCAACGCAGCTGCACTATCCGGCAATGCCAGTGGTCGTGAAAACCCCCGCCCATCCGGCGGTGGTGTCTCCCCCGGCGCCCGGTAGCGCCGGCGAATGGCAAGTGGAACGGGGCCCGGACGGTGTACGGGCACTCTACGTGGACAGCACCGGCGCCACCCTCGGTTTCGTCCTTACCGGCAAACGCATTGTCGAAAAAGCGGCCCTTGCCAAGGAACTCCCCGCAGTGCTCGAATGAGCCGCATCGACAACTGTCAACCAAATCCCGGTTCGGGCGTTAATCTCACCAGGAGCCGCTGAACGAGTAGCCCCCGTGGCTTGGGAAATGCTGGTTGGCCGTCTGGTGATCATCTCCGGGATCGGCGCCCGGCGTGGGCCTCCGTGCCCGGGACCTTTGCCGCTACGCGACGGAGACGCACGCGCTGGACACACAGGCTCTGGATCGTTTTCTCGCCGGCGTCGAACGGCGGGCTCTGCGCATCGCGGAGTTCGGCGCAGGAAATCGGGAAGACGCCCTGGACATCGTACAGGACGCGATGTTGAAGCTCGCGGAGCGCTATGCGGATCGCCCGGAGCCGGAATGGGGACCGTTGTTTCACCGGATCCTGCAATCGCGGATTGCCGACTTTCACCGCCGGGAAGCAGTCCGGCGGCGTTGGCGAGTGTGGTTTCGTGGTGGCGACGAGGAGCGCGGCGATCCGTTGGAGAATCAGCCGGCGCCGGCCGCTGTCGGACCCGAGCGGCGCAGCGATGCAGACACCATGGCCGAAACCCTGGAGCAGGTGCTGACGGACCTGCCGCTACGTCAGCAACAAGCGTTTCTGCTGCGCACGTGGGAGGGTATGAGCGTTGCGGAGACCGCGGCGGCCATGGGTTGCTCCGAGGGCAGCGTGAAAACACACCTGTCCCGGGCTATGCACGTCTTGCGCGAACAACTGGAGGAGCATCGCTGGTGAAAGAATCGAGGGAGAAACGAGCGTGAGCAACGCGTCCCTGGACGACGACGCTCAGCTCGTCGAAGGCATCCGCCGCCGCCTCGACGAGGACGTGGCTGGTCTCGACAGCGCCACCCTGTCGCGCCTGAAGCAGGCGCGGCAAATGGCCTTGGCTGTCGCCGCCCGGGGACAACATCCCTGGTGGCAACCGAGCCGGCCAGTGGGCGATTGGTTGGTGCCGGCCGGCGCCTTTGCCAGCGTCGTCGCCACCGCCGTTGCCCTCACGCTGATGGTCAGCGAGCCCGGGAATAATGTCGCGCGTGAGGTAGACGATCTCGAGCTGCTCACCGCCGGCGAAGAGCTCGAGCTCTATGAGAACCTCGAGTTCTACCTTTGGCTCCCGGACCGTGAGCAAACGGGATAGCAGCACAGGTGCGCTGGCGTGCTCCGGGACTCGGCTGGTTGCTGGTAGGGGTGTCTCTGGCCGGGGCATGGACGCCGGTGTCGGCGCAAACCGCGAGCGGCGAGCAACCGGAGCGCCCATCGAAAATCCAGGCGGGAGACGACACCAAGGTGAGCATGGAGTTTTTGGAATTCCTGGGGGAATGGGAAGCTGGCGATGGTGAGTGGGTCGATCCTGCGCAGGTGCAATCTGCGGACTGGCCCGTTATGTCGAATGATTCAGCCGACTCGATGGACAAGGGAACCGGGAATGCGAACTAGCAACCCATGCTGGCGATACTTGCTGTTGTTTTTCGCCATGAGCGTGTCGGTATCGGTTCCGGCCGCCGAGGAAGCGGTGCAATGGAACGCGCTCAGCGCAGATGAGCGCGAAGTGCTCGGCCCCTTCGAGGACAAGTGGAAATCCCTCTCGCCCGAGCGTCAGCAGCGCCTGCGAAAAGGCGCGGCCCGCTGGCAAGGTCTGAATGCGAATCAGCGTCAGCAGTTCAAGAATCGATTCCAGAAGTGGGAAAATCTCAGTCCGGACCAGAAGAAGAAAATCCGCCAGCGCTTTCAGCGATTTCGTGCGCTTCCCAACAACGAGCAACAGCGCATTCTCCAGGCACGCAGGCGTTTCCAGAATCTGCCGCCGGCGCAGCGCCAGCGACTGCGCGAGAAATTCCGCAACATGTCACCCGAGGAGCGTCAGAAGTTCCAGCGCGAGATGCGCCGCAGGCAGCAAACTCGAGCAAACAGGCAAGGTCATGGCGACGCGGGCAAAGGCGCCTCGCGCTCCACCGATGCGCAGCAGCAGCGATGGCGGGAAAGGCACCGTGCCGAGAAGCGCCGGCAGCACACAAAATCACAAAAGAAGTAAGACACGGGTTCCCAAACGCTTCGACGGTGAACTGGCGCCGCAGGCGACCCGCGCGCTTCGCAAGCTCCTCCCCTTCTTCGAATCGACTGGAGCTTCAAGACTTAACCCACTGAATCCAAGTCTTGATTGCGGGACCCGCTCTGGTCGCGGCCCCGGTCTGCGGCCAGGACACCCCCGGTGGCGTAAATGTCTGAAAACGAAGCCTTTTCCCTAAATTTTCATCCCCTCTCCACAGCTAAATTCTGAGCCTTTTCATGCCGATATAGGCTTTGCGGATGCAATTCCGGATTGCCGGGGCCGCGAACCAGCGACAGTCCAACAGGAACAAGGGGAGCAACGAGTATGCGCACCGTGGCCGAGACCACCATTGGAAGCGCCGCGGGACTCCTCGTCCTGGCAGCCATGTTCATCGCCATATGGGCGGCGAGGGACTCCAGCGCCGGCGCCGGAGTCGCTGAAGCGGATGCAAAGCCGGTGGCCCTGCAATCGGCGCGCGCACACCGCACCCCGGTGACGCGCACGTCCATGACCCCCGAACAACTGCAGGCGCTGCGGGAAAGATAGCAGCACCGTCCAGGCACCAGTTTCCGAAGGTCGCATCAAGAATGACCTGTTCCAGCAAGCGTTGGTTTGCTCGCTAAACGTTCGCCCGCAGCGCCCCTGCGGTCACAGCCGAACCCGGTAATTGGGTTCGGCTTTTTTTATGCATGGTGCCTTGCAGGTAGTGAAGTTGCGCACAGCTATCTAGAATTGAGTCGCCATGAACGATTTTGCCTCGCGCCTCTCCCGGGTCCACCCGTCCGTCATCAGAACGCTCAATCAGCGTACCCGGGAATTGCATGCGAACGGTCGAAACCCCATCGACCTCGGCATTGGTGAACCGGATTTCGACACCCCCGAGAACATCAAGCGAGCCGCCATCGAAGCCATACGGCGCGGAGAAACGCGGTACACGGAAATTCATGGCTCAGCGGAGTTGCGCGACGCGATACGCGCAAAGTTCAAACGCGATCACGGCCTCGAGTATTCCCGCGATCAAATTACCGTTGCCGCCGGTGCCAAGCTAATCATGTTCAATGCCATGATGGCGACGCTGGATGCCGGCGACGAAGTTATCGTTCCGGCACCCTACTGGACTACTTATCCGGACGTCATTCGTATTGCCGAGGGCATTCCGGTCTTCGTGCCGTGTCCCCAGGAGCACGGATTCAAACTGCGTGCCGACGATCTGGAAGCTGCAATCACACCGCGCACCAAGTGGTTGCTGCTGAATTCGCCGAGCAACCCGACGGGCAGCACCTACGGCCGCGAGGATCTGGCAGCACTTGGTGAAGTCCTTGCCAAGTACGACAAGGTGCGAGTACTCACCGACGACATCTACGAGCACCTGGTCTACGACGGGGTCGAGTTCGTCACCATGGCGCAAGCGGTTCCATCTCTCGCAGAACGCACGTTGACGCTCAACGGCGTATCGAAAGCCTACGCCATGACAGGTTGGCGCCTCGGCTATGCCGGTGGACCAGCGGATTTGATAAAGGCCATGGGAAACGTCCAGCAGCAGAGCTCGACCCATGCAAGCTCGATCACCCAGGCGGCTGCACTGGAAGCGCTCACTGGTCCGCAGACGATCCTGGAGGAGCGCCGCGAAAGCTTCAGGCAACGGCGCGATCTCGTCGTGAAGGCACTCGATGCAATCGACGGACTGAGCTGCTTTCAACCTGACGGGTCATTCTTCGCCTATCCGTCCTGTGCCGGGCTGATCGGCAAGAAAACTCCGGATGGCGTCTGCATGAAAACGGATCGGGATTTTGCCGCGCATCTTCTGGAGAGCGAGCTCGTATCCGTCGTGCCCGGGGCGGCCTTCGGGCTGTCGCCGCATTTCCGAGTCTCTTTCGCGACCTCGACGGAAATTCTCCAGGAAGCCTGCGCGCGCATGGCGCGCGTTTGCGCCGCATTGCGCTGATTGCGCCGGCTCCGTGGGGCGCGAACCCGTGCCCCGGCTCGCGCTTGCCGCTGCCAGCCGTTTCGTATATAGCGGGACGGGTAATACTCGCCTGGAGTGACCGGTCAGGCGGATAACGTGAGGAGTGACTACCGTGGCCAGTTCCAGAAGTCATCAACGTGCCTACCCGGCGACCCGCATGCGGCGCATGCGGCGTAATGATTTCTCTCGACGGCTGATGCGGGAGTCGCAGCTGACACAAGCGGACCTCATCTATCCCATGTTCGTCATCGAGGGTGTCAACGTTCGCGAGCCCGTGGAATCCATGCCGGGAATCGACCGCTTGAGTATCGACCAGTTGCTCGAGGAGGCCGGCGAAGCCGCGCACCTGGGAATTCCCGCCATAGTGCTTTTCCCCGTCATCGAATCCCAGCACAAGTCCGCCGACGCCCGCGAGGCCTGGAACCCGGACGGACTCGTTCAACGGGCGCTGCGGGCACTGAAAAAGGAGCTGCCCGAACTCGGCGTAATGACCGACGTGGCGTTGGATCCGTACACCAGTCACGGCCAGGACGGTTTGCTCGATGACGACGGTTATGTCACCAACGACGAAACCGTCAATGCCTTGATTCAGCAATCCCTTTCCCACGCCGCGGCCGGCGCCGACGTGGTTGCACCGTCGGACATGATGGACGGGCGCATTGGCGCTATCCGTGACTCCCTGGAGCAGGAGGGGCATGTGAACGTGCGCATCCTGGCCTATTCCGCCAAGTACGCATCGTCTTTCTACAATCCCTTTCGCGATGCCGTGGGATCGGCGGCGAATCTCGGTGGCGGCGACAAGTTCAGCTACCAGATGGATCCGGCCAACAGCGATGAAGCGCTGCACGAAGTTGCGCTGGATCTCGCCGAGGGCGCCGACATGGTCATGATAAAACCCGGCCTGCCCTATCTCGACATCGTACGGCGGGTAAAGGATCGATTCGGTGTTCCGACTTTCGTCTACCAGGTCAGCGGCGAATACGCGATGCAAATGGCCGCCGTGCAGAACGGCTGGCTGGACGAACGCGCCACCGTCATGGAAGTCCTCACCGGCATCAAGCGCGCCGGCGCCGACGCCATCCTGAGCTACTTCTCCTTACGCGTCGCAAAGTGGCTGAAAGAATCATAACCCCCCCCCGGCCTTGACTTATTCGACTCAGGTGCCCGGTACCGAGGGGGGTCGGTCTTGACTTATTGGGGGGCGGGGACGGCTTTTGACCAGGGGGACATGACGAAGGCGGCGCCGGTGTTCATGGCGCGGGTTTGGTCGTGGACTACCAGGTTGGGGCAGGCGAACAGCGCGGGGTAAACGCCGTGCTGGGCGCGGGCCACTTGGTGTCCTTCGGCCAGGTGATCGACGATGGCAGCCGGGAGTCGTGTGTCCAGGGTTACCAGGGGGGTGCCGCTGACGTCCAGGCGCGGCTGATGGCATGCATCGTCTACGCTCATGCCGAAATCCACCAGAAAGGAAATCAGCTGCATCACCGCCGGCATGATGCGTCGCCCACCGGACGCTCCCACCGCGATGCGCAATCCATTACCGGCATCGACTACGGTCGGGCACATGTTCGACAATGGCCGCTTGCCTGGCGCCAGACTGTTGGGCTGTCCGGGACGCGGATCGAACCACATGATGCCGTTGTTCATGAGAATACCGGTGTCGGGCAACACCACTTTGGAGCCGAACACCGACAGCAGGGTCTGGGTAAGTGCAACCATGTTGCCCTCGCCGTCGACGACGCTCATGTGCGTGGTGCAGGTAGGCGCGCTCGCCTCGCCGTCGTCGCCCAGCTCTTCCAGACGTTCGGCATAGGCCGCCAGCAGGCTGTCCGCGTAGCCGCAATACATGGCGGCATCCGGCGCGGCGCCCGGCGAGGTGGATGCCGCGAGCATGTCCAGGGTACGGCGCAAGGTCGGGCCGGCGGTCAACTCCGCGGCCGCGTGGACCTGCGCATCCCGATACCCGAAGGAGTGTGCCGGCACGATGCGGGCCTGGTAGCGGGCCAGATCTTCCGCGCCCATGGAGCCGCCGAGCCTCTGCATGTCGTTGATCACCTGCGCGGCGACTTTCCCTTCATAGAAATCCCTGGGCCCGGCTTCGGCTAAGCGCTCCAGCGTGGCCGCCAGGTTACCGAGGGTGATGCTCGGCACCGGCCCGCCCCACTCGCCCGCCGGCACATGCCCGCCGGGCAGGTATACCCGCGCGCTTTCCACGAAGTCGCGCAACTGCGGCGCCGCAGCGGCAATCTTGAGTGTCGCGTACCAGTCGACATTCATGCCGCGCCGGGCAAGCGCAATGGCCGGCGCCAAGCTGTCACGCCAGCTGCGCGTGCCGAATCGCTCCAGAGCGGTCGCCATACCGGCGACGAAGCCGGGCACCGCAAACGAATAGGGCCCAACGACGTTGCGATCATCGACCACCGCCGGCCATCCGAACAAATCGGAGTCGGTACCGTCAACCAACGGATAGTCTTCGGGATCTAACTCGAGCGGGGCGCGCATACCGAAATCCACGTCGTAGGCGCGATTCTCCGCGGCCACGTATACGAGCATGTGGCCACCACCACCGAGACCGCTCATCCAGGGTTCCACCGTGCCGATGGCGATGCCGGCGGCCACAGCGGCGTCCACGGCATTACCGCCTTCGGCGAGAACCTCGGCACCGGCCTGGGATGCTTCGTAGTGCTGACTCGCCACCATGCCGTGGGGCGATTCCACGGCGGGTTTTCGAATCTGCCAGGTCTCGATGGTCCCGCTGATCGGGTCGTGTTCACTCATGGGTGGATTTCCTGTCACTATGCGCCGCTGGAGTTGGCCATTATCGGGGCAGGCGACGCGTTCGTCACGGTTTGACGCCGACGCAGACCATGCCGTACATAGAGGATGGCGTACACCCCAGGATGAATCCCATGACCGCAGCAGATGACACCGAACGCGTCAATGGCGGCTGCCTGTGCGGCGCCGTACGTTACCAATTGAAGCCACCCCTGCGCGCTGTCGTTGCCTGTCACTGCCGCCAGTGCCGGCGCACAAGCGGCAATTACGTCAGCGCTACCTCGGTACCCAGAGAAAACTTCGCGCTCACCAGCAGCGACGGACTGAAGTGGTACCGATCGTCGGACAGCGCGCGGCGCGGTTTTTGCGGCGAATGCGGATCGAGCCTGTTCTGGAGCGCCGATGCCCGCGACACGATCACCATCATGAGTGGCACCATCGACGGTGAAACGGGATTGCGCACCGTCGCCCATATCTGCGTGGCCGACAAGGGCGATTACTATGAGCTGAATCCATCAGAGCCCCAGTACGACGGACTCGATTATCCCGAGCCGTGAATGAGCCAGCCAATCGATGAATAAGAACAGCGTCGAGCTGATCGAAAAGCAAGCGGCATTCTCCGGTTACTTTCGAATCGACCGCTTGCGTTTGCGCTTTCCCCTCTACGAAGGCGGCATGAGCCGGGAAGTTGTTCGGGAAATCCTTGAACGCGGCCAGGTGGCGGCCGTGCTGCTGGTGGATCCGGATCGCGACGCCGTAGTGCTCATCGAGCAGTTCCGCCCGGGACCCTACGCGGCGGGGGACGAACCCTGGTTAATTGAAACGGTGGCCGGTGTCATCGAGGGCGCGGAGAGCGCAGAGGAAATGACCCTGCGCGAAGCCAGGGAAGAAGCCAACTGTGAAATCACCGCATTGCTCCCCGTCATGGACTTTTTCACAAGTCCCGGCGCCAGCACGGAACGCGTCACGCTGTTCTGTGGGCGGGTGGATTCCACCCACGCGGGAGGCGTTCATGGACTCGAGGAAGAAGGTGAGGACATCCGGGTCATGGTTGTGTCGGTAGATAAGGCGCTGTCGCTGTTAAACGAAGGCAAGATCGTCAACGCGAAAACCATCATTGCACTGCAATGGCTGGCGGTTAACTATGCCAGCGTGAAGAAGCGCTGGCTTGCATCGTAATAATGTTTTTTGATCGAAATAAGATTTCACGATGCCCTGGAACGATTCCAGCGGAAGATGTCGTAACGGCGAGCGACGACTCGCTCTGATCCCTGATCTGATTCCTGAGGCGAAAGTATCCCATGACAGAATGTCACTCCCACGTCACGCGCGAACCGATAGAAGCACCGGCCGGGACCCTGTACACCTGCCCGATGCATCCCGAGGTTCGTCAGACCGATCCCAGCGCGTGTCCCAAATGCGGCATGGCGCTGGATCCGGAAAGCGTGCCCATGGCGGCCACCCGCACCCAATACACCTGCCCCATGCACCCGGAGATCGAGCGCGACGCGCCGGGGGACTGCCCCATCTGTGGTATGGCCCTGGAGCCCGTGACGGTGACGGTGGAGGAGCAGGAGAACCCTGAACTCGTCGACATGAGCCGGCGCTTCTGGGTGAGCGCCGTGCTCACCCTGCCGCTACTGGTCATTGCCATGGGCGGGATGATTCCCGGCCTGTCCTTCGAGTGGATCGGCTCCCCGCGGACCCTCGCCTGGCTGGAGCTCGCGCTCGCGACACCGGTGGTGCTGTGGGGCGGGTGGCCGTTCTTCCAACGGGGCTGGGCGTCGCTGGTCAACCGCCATCTCAACATGTTCACTCTCATCGCTCTTGGCACGGGGGTCGCCTATGCCTACAGCGTCATCGCCACCAGCGCGCCGGATTTGTTTCCCGAGGCCTTCAGGGATGCGAGCGGGAGAGTCGCCGTATATTTCGAAGCTGCGGCGATGATTGTGACCCTGGTGCTCGTGGGGCAGGTGATGGAGCTGCGTGCACGCCACCGCACCGGTGCCGCCATCCGGGCACTGTTGGGGCTTGCCCCAAAGACAGCCCGGCGGCTCAACGCCGATGGCAGCGAGGAAGACGTCCCCCTGGAGCAAGTGCACGTTGGCGATCGCCTGCGGGTGCGTCCCGGGGAAAAGGTGCCGGTGGACGGCGTGGTAGCCGAAGGCAACAGCACCGTCGACGAGTCGATGATCTCCGGCGAACCCATCCCGGTGCAGAAAGTCCCCGGCGACAGCGTCGTCGGCGCCACGGTGAACGGCACCGGCAGCCTGGTGATCGAAGCCGAGCGCGTCGGCGCGGATACGATGCTCGCGCAGATCGTGCAGATGGTGTCCCAGGCCCAGCGCAGCCGTGCGCCCATTCAGAAACTCGCCGACGTGGTGGCGGGTTACTTCGTGCCGGCGGTGATGGCGGTCGCCGTCGTCACCTTCATCGTCTGGGCGCTTATCGGTCCCGCCCCGGCGATGGCCTACGCCGTCATCAACGCGGTAGCGGTGCTGATCATCGCCTGTCCCTGCGCACTCGGGCTGGCGACGCCCATGTCCATCATGACGGCCACCGGCAAGGGTGCAACGGCGGGCGTGCTGTTCAAGGATGCCGAAGCGGTAGAGGTCATGGGCCAGGTGCAAACCCTGGTGGTCGACAAGACGGGGACACTGACCGAGGGCAAGCCGCGGCTGGTGTCGGTCAAGCCCGTCACCGGCACGGACGAGGCGACCCTGCTGAGACTTGCGGCGACTCTCGAGCGCGGCAGCGAGCACCCGCTCGCCGAGGCCATCGTGGCGGGCGCCAGTGCGCGGGGCCTGGAGCTGGGCGCACTCAGCGCCTTCGACTCATTGACCGGAAAAGGTGTCACGGGGGAAGTCGACGGACGCCGCGTCGGTCTCGGCAATCGCAGGCTGCTGGAGGATCTGGGCATCGATCCGGGTGAACTGGCGGAGCAGGCCGATAACGCCCGTGCGCAAGGCGACTCGGTGATGTTCGTAACCGTGGACGGCCAGGCGGCCGGGCTGGTGGGCGTTGCCGATCCCATCAAGGAATCGACACCGTCGGCCATCGCGGCGCTGCACCAGGAAGGCGTGCGCATCATCATGCTGACCGGCGACAGCGAGACCACCGCCAGGGCAGTGGCAAGTAGCCTCGGGCTCGATGATGTCATCGCGGGGGTGCTGCCCGATCAAAAGGCCCGGGAGATCAAACGTCTCCAGGACCAGGGCGATGTGGTCGCCATGGCCGGCGACGGCATCAACGACGCCCCGGCCCTGGCCCAGGCCCACGTGGGTATTGCCATGGGCACCGGCGCCGACGTCGCCATGGAAAGCGCCGGTGTGACTTTAGTCAAAGGGGACTTGCGCGGCATCGTGCGGGCACGACGTTTGAGCCGGGCGACGATGCGCAATATCCGCCAGAATTTGTTTTTCGCCTTCGCCTACAATTCCGTCGGCGTACCGCTGGCGGCGGGGGTGTTGTTTCCCTTTTTCGGCATCCTGCTGAGCCCGATGATCGCGGCGGCCGCCATGAGCCTGAGCTCGGTGTCGGTGATATCTAACGCCCTGCGCCTGAACCGGGTTAAATTATAAGCACCCTATAACAGTGCACCTCGCGCAACGATGGGCCACAGCGCCTGAACCCGCCCGTCGCGCACGCAAACGTACCAGTCGTAGAGATTGACCGTCGGATCGCAATGACCGGGGATCAGTTTCAGCCTGTCGCCCAGTGAAAGGCTTGTTTCACCGGCATCGAACACCAGCTTGCCATGCTCATCGGAGGCGCCGACGAAATCTACACCGGGCATGCCGTGCACGGTTGGTAGACCCGAGTCCACACTGGATGCTTTCAGTCCCGCATCGACTACTGCACGGCCGGGCTCGGGCGTGCTCATCACGGTGGTGTACACGAACAAGCTGTGCTGAAACTCGTCGAAGGGCCCACCACCCTCGCCGTGATTCTGCGCATAGTCCGCGTCCATAAAGATATAGGAACCGGCTTGCAGCTCGTTGTAGAGCCCGCTGCTCGCCTCGAAGCGAAAGGTGCCCGTGCCGGCACCGGTCACCGACCGGCACGCCAGATCGTGCTCACTCAACAGGGCCACCGTTTGGCCCGCAGCTTCCACCGCCGCGTCAATTGCCGCGCGGCGCTCGTCAAAATCCCGTATATGCTGTGCGCTGCCCTGATATACCTGCAGCCCCGCGAATCGAAGCGCTCTGGCCGCCGCGATACGCCTGGCGAGCGCCAACGCGGGCGCGCCGGGCGCGACCCCGCAACGGTGAGCCCCCACGTCGACCTCCACCAACACGTCGAGGGTTGCGCCGGCGGCCGCCGCGGCGCTATCGAGGGCGGCAATGTTGTCGGCATCGTCCACGCACACCCCCAGAGTGGCCTCCCGGGCAAGGGCCGCCAGGTGCGCGATCTTTCGTTTCCCCACGATCTCGTTGGTTACCAACACGTCACGCACGCCGCCCTGAACGAGGGCCTCGGCTTCACTCACCTTCTGGCAACACACCCCCACTGCCCCCAGGGCTATCTGACGCAACGCGATGATGGCGCACTTGTGGGTCTTCGCGTGGGGGCGAAGGCGCACACCGGCAGCCTGGCTTGCGTTCGCCATTCGGGACAGATTCGCTTCGAAAGCATCGAGATCGATGATCAGCGCCGGTGTATCCACCTCATCGAGGCACATACCGACATCGGCCGGTGGTCGTACGGTCATGGAATCGGAACCCCATAAGGTATCGTGACGCCCCTGCGGGCGGGGGTTAGAATTCAAGCACAGTTCCCCAATCCGGAGAAGCAGGTGATCGTCGAACAAATCTGGACAGGCAATGCCTATCGCAATTTCAACTACCTGATCGCCTGCCCCGAGAGCGGCGAAGCGTTGGCAGTGGATCCCCTGGATCACAAAAAATGCCTGGCGCGGGCTAAAGAGCGCGGCTGGCAGATCACGCAGATCCTCAACACCCACGAGCACGGCGATCACACCGGCGGCAATAAGGCCATGGTTGCGGCGACCGGCGCCAAGCTGCTCGCCCACGCCAATGCCGCGAGCAAGATTCCGGGCATGGACAGGGGTCTGTCCGCCGGCGATGTGGTGAAGGTGGGGAAAAGCGTCGAGCTCGAGAGCCTCGATACCCCCGGACACACCATGAGTCACGTGTGCCTTCTTTCACATACCGATACGCCGGCGCTTTTTTGCGGCGATACCCTTTTCAATGCCGGCGCCGGCAACTGCCACAACGGCGGGCACCCCAATGAGCTGTATGAAACATTCGCCAGCCAACTCGCCAATCTACCCGACGCAACGCTCGTCTACCCGGGACATGACTACATCGGCAACAATCTTCACTTCACCCTCGATCGCGAGCCGGATAACGAAAAAGCGGCGGAGTTGTTGAGTCAGGTAGAAAACCAGAACCCGGACGAAGCCCTGGTATCGACACTGGCGTTGGAAAAAGATATCAACACCTTTTTCCGGCTGCGCAGCCCATCGGTGATTGCACGCTTGCGCGAGGTCTTTCCGGATTTGCCTGACGATCCGGACCCCAAAACCGTATTCATCAAACTTCGCGAACTGCGCAACAACTGGTAACACGGATTCGCCGACATGAAACGCGCGATTGTGATGATCATCGACGGCCTTCGGGCCGATATGGTGGGCGAGAACTTTACCCCTCTACTCAACAAACTGATCGAACGCTCGCAATGGTTTACGCAACAACGCAGCGTGTTTCCGTCGGCGACGCGGGTGAACTCCGCGTCCATTTCTACCGGCTGCTGGCCCATGAGCCACGGACTCGCGGGCAACGCCGTTGCACTGGACGAAGGTGACGGTCTAAAGGCGGTGTCCGTGGGGCCGCCGGAATTTCGCGAGCGTCTGCGGCGCGCAACCGGCCGCACGCTGCACAGGCCCACCCTGGCGGAACGCCTGCGCCCCCATGGCGGTGCGGTCACCTACTCCAATTCATCGGCGGGCTCCGCGCACATGCAGGACCCGGACAGCCACGGTTGGTTGTTTCATCGCAACGGATCCTTTGCGCCGGGGATGGAGCCGATCACCGATAACCGCCATCTGGACGTAACCTACGATGCCGCGGGAGACGCGCAAACCACGCATCAATTCTGCCAGGCCCTTGCCAATCCCGGCGACGCGTTGCTGCATTTGCTCTGGATCTGCGAACCCGATCATTCCCAGCACACGCTGGAACTCGGCTCCCCTGAACACAGGGAAGTCCTCGCGCACTCGGAGCAGTGCGCAGTTCGGGTTTCCGAAGCGGTGGACGCGCTTCGTGGCGCAGGGGACGACGTGCTGTTCGTGATCGCCTCGGATCACGGTCACGAAACCGTCGACGAGATAATTCCGGTGAACAAGTTATTGGTGGCGGCCGGGTTGAAGAAAGATATGGAATCGTCGGATGTGGTATTGGCATCGAGTGGCATGGGCGCGCTTATCTATTTGTCCGACGAGGCCCGCGGCAGACAAAAGAAGATCGCCGAATGGATTCGTGATCAGGAATGGTCCGATGTGGTTTACGAGGGTGAAAGCCTGGAGAAAGTCGGTCAGCGCAGCGACACGGCACTCGCCGTCGCTTTTGGCATGGCCAAGCGCGACGCGGAGAATCCCTACGGCGTTCGCGGTTTCGGTCATGTAGCCGGCGACATTTTCATGAAGAGCGATGCCCCCGGCCATGGTCAGCACGGTGGCCTCGGTGCCTACGAAACCAATCCCCTGCTCGGTATCAGTGGCGGCGGCTTCGGCGCCGGCAAAAGTGATCACCCAAGCCGCACCATCGATATTGCCCCCACCGTGCTGCGCCACGTGGGCGTCAGCTTCGACGGCATGGATGGCAAGCCGCTGCCGCCGCTTACTTCGACATGAAGTCCCGCAACTCCTCGTCGCCGAGCATCTGATCGAGACTCTTGCCGACGACCATGTTGATGAGTTCACTGTTTTTCTCCTCATCGGGAACCGTGGCGAACTCTTCTCGGTGATTGGTTCGGTAACGGCTGGTCAAGGTATCGCCACCTTTGGTGCAGGTCACTCCCACGGAAGACGACAACGTGATCTCGGTGAGCACCGATCCTCCCATCTCATAGGTGAGTTCCTGCAACTCGACTACGAGTTTGACCTCACCCCCTGAGCCCGGCGACACGACCGTATAGCCCTGCTGCTCCAGCTTCCGGGCCAGCAACTCGGTCAAACCGGGGCCGATGTCATCCTGGGTGGTGATGTCGGAGTCCGCCCCGCCACGGCTGCCGATGACTTTGCTGCTGCGGTCATCGCGCACGCTGAGTTCGACCCAGCGTTGCTCGGCGATTCGCTCCGGCGGGCCGGCCAGTTGCGGCGAGAGTATGACGATCTGGGGTGGGCGCGCGCAGGACGCGGTGGCGAGCCCGAGCATCATGACGGCAAGAAACGTCCGCAGAGAAAGGAATGCGGGCGGGACACCGTGACAAAAACGTAGCATGACCTGATACCTCCGGTACGACTCATGGATATGCGTGTACGGGACTGACTATAACCGATGCAGCAAGGCCCCAAATCGCTGACCGAATTTCGGCCGCGGAGAAACCCTACTGCCGATGTGGAGAATTCAGTATACTGGCCTGCCAGGGATCGACAGAACAGGACCGTTCTCGCTCCTTTTCCCAAAAAAGCACCGATATGAGGGCTAACTATGAGCACGACGGAAAAATCAGTCGACAATGGCGTCAACGTAGAAGCACTACTTGGCGCCCGCGAGGCCTTGACCGAGGCACCCGAGGCTGCCAAGTTCACTTGGCGGGCAAGCTGCAAATGGGTAAACGGCACCCACAGTCAATCCAGCTGCAAGGGCTTCTTCGGGCTTGGTGAGGAGCAGAGTCACAAGACCACCTTCACGTTCGAGGCCGACCACCCTGAGATCTTCGCCTCCGAGGATAACGGCGCCACGCCGGTGGAACTGGTGCTTGCGGGCCTCGCCAGCTGCCTCACCGCCGGCGTCGCCGCGGTCGCCCAAATGCGCGAGATTCAGCTGAATTCGGTATCGGCGACGCTCGAGGGCGGGATGGACATCCAGGGCATCCTCGGCATCGACAGCGACGTGCGCAACGGCTTTGACGGTATCAAGATTCATTACGATATCGACGCCGACGCGAGCAAGGAAGATATCGAGGCACTGGTCGCCCAGTCCCAGAAGCGCTCGGCGGTCTTCGACATCGTCACCAACCCGACGAACGTCACCGTCGAAGTCAACTGAGCCGTCGTATCCGGATCCCAGGCGCCAGGACCCCTGCGTACTACCACCGTCATAATCGGGGCCGGCCATGCCGGACTGGCCATGAGCCGCTGCCTCGCCGAGCGCTCCATCGACCATGTGGTCCTGGAGCGGGGCGAGGTGGCGAACACGTGGAAGACCGAGCGCTGGGACACACTCACGCTGCTGACGCCCAACTGGCAGAGCCGGTTGCCCGGTTACGGTTACGAGGGCGACGACCCGGACGGCTACCGCGCCATGCCGGAGACCATCGCTTTCATCGAGCGCTACGCCCATGTGATTTCGGCCCCGGTCCAGACCCACACCAAGGTCACATCGGTACGCCTGAGCAATGGTGGCTACCAGGTCGTCACCGACCAGGGCGAGTGGCAATGCCGGACCGTGGTGTTGGCCACCGGGGCGTGCAACATCCCGAACGTCCCGGCGGTCGCCGAAGCGGTGCCACCGGCCATCAACACGCTAACACCGACTGAGTACCGCAACCCGGATCAACTCGAGGAAGGCGGCGTGCTGGTGGTCGGCGCCGCTGCCACCGGCATCCAGTTCGCCGATGAGATCCACCGCTCGGGCCGGCCTGTGACCCTGTCGGCGGGCGAGCACATCCGCGCACCGAGGGTCTACCGGGGCAGGGACATCGAGTGGTGGATGGATGCCGCCGGGATACTCGGTGAGCGCTACGACGAAGTCGACGACATCAATCGTGCCCGGAGTGTGCCATCGCTTCAGCTCACGGGCTCCCCAGAGCGCCGGATGACTGATCTCAACTCCCTTACCGACATCGGTGTGAAGCTCATCGGCCGTCTGGCCGGTATCAACGATGGCAAGGCGCAGTTCTCCGGGTCGCTCAGAAATCTGTGCGCCATGTCCGACCTCAAGATGAACCGCATGCTCAACACCATCGACGAATGGGCCACCGAGAACGGGCTCGACGATGAGGTGGATCCACCGCACCGTTACGAACCCACCGCGGTCGATGCATCACCGCCCCTCAGCATGGATCTCGGCAACGGACAAATCCGCACTATCATCTGGGCGACCGGGTTCCTCCCAGACTATTCATACCTGGATGTGCCGGTGCTGGACCGCAAGGGCCGTGTCCGCCACGATGGTGGTGTCGTCGATGCCCCCGGCTTGTACCTGATGGGCATACAGTTCCTGCGGCGGCGCAAGTCGGCCCTCATCGACGGCGCCGGTGACGATGCTCGTGACTTGAGCGCCCACTTGGCGGCATACCTCGACCAGCGGGCCGTTGCAGGCTAAGTTAGATGTATATCGGAGTACTCAGTCATGCACGATGAGATCCCCGTTACCCAGACGATACTCAGAGACGAGAATGCCATCCGCTGGGAGTTCCTCGAGGACGAGGACGACGCTTGCGCAGTAGTCTCCGCGCGCATGGAGCTCTTGTACTTGAACGGGGCCGGACGCGCCCTGACCCTGCCGGACTGGTTTGCCAAGCGCTGTTTCGAAGTTCTACCGAATCGGGATGAGAACTGCGCCTGGCACTGCCCCACCATCACCGCGGTCATCGACGCAGAGGAAATCACCTACTGCGAGGAAGCCCTGGCGCCAACCGACGGCCCGTCCGTAACCCTCGGTACGGCTGTTATTCCCATGCAGCATCACACCGAGGACGGCGCCAAGGCAGTGCTCATGTTTCGCCGCAAGAGCGCCGACGGCGATCAGAAGCGCTTTCAGGACAAATTACTTGCGGATGCCCGTGACCTGCACGCCCGTGTGACGACACACCACGACTAGCTCCAAAAACACAAGTTCCCCATGTACGTCCCCCGTCAGTTCTCACAGGACGACACCGCTGTCGCCCACGATCTTATTCGCACAAATGTTTTCGCCACCCTCGTAACCGAAATTTCGGGCCGGCTCGATGCCACCCATGTGCCGGTGGTGCTCGACGCGCAACGCGGCGCGCTTGGCAGCCTGCGCTTTCACCTGGCCCGGGCCAATCCCACCAGTAAGGCGCTGGCGGACAAGCGCGAAGTGCTGATGGTGTTCACCGGCCCGCACACTTATATCTCGCCCGATTGGTATGCCAACGAGAATCTGGTCCCCACATGGAATTACGCCGTCGTGCACGCCTACGGTACGCCGCGCACAGTGGATGAAACCGAGCTGCGCCGCCTGCTGGACGATATGACTGCGTCACAGGAAGACGGTCTTGCGAAAAAACCGTGGACCACGGATAAGATGCCCTCGGATCTGGTGGACAAGTTGTGCAAAGCCATCGTCGGCTTCGACCTCCTCATCACTGAGCTGCAGGGCAAGTGGAAACTCAACCAGAATCGCGGCGCCGACGACCGCACCGGCGTCGTATCGGCCCTGGAAAAGCTGGGTGGCGAGTCGAATCTTGCGGTTGCCGGGACGATGCGCAAACTCGGCCAATAGGCCGCGTTAAAGTTTCATCGCGAATATTTCCTGATCATCTTATTAAACGCATTTTTCACGCGCCTGGGATGCTCTTCCCGACGCCCTTCAACCGTCCAGGGCCTGTTCCAGATCTGCGATCAAATCCGCGACGTTCTCGATTCCTACGGAAAGCCGCAGCAGATTCGGCGCAACCGGACTGTTCGGGCCCTCGACGGTGGCACGATGCTCGATGAGGCTCTCGACACCACCGAGTGATGTGGCCGGCACGAAAACCCGGGTGCGCGTCGCGACTGCACGGGTAGCGGGGCCGTCCCCGTCCACCAGGATCGACATCATGCCGCTGAAGCCGCCCTGCATCTGACGCCGGGCGATCCCGTGACCGGGATGGCTTTCGAGACCGGGATACAGCACCCGGGAAACCCGTCCGTGGCTCTCGAGCCGGCGGGCGATGGCCATGGCGCTTTCGCAGGCGCGTTGTATACGCAGGTGCAAGGTCCGCATGCCCCGCAGCAGCAACCAGGCCTCCATGGGTCCCAGAATGGCGCCGCCGAAGGCGCGCTGAAAGCGTACCGCCTGCCATTGCTCATCGTCCTTCCTGGCCGCCAGAACACCGGCGATGACATCGCTGTGACCGTTGAGGTACTTGGTCGCCGAGTGAAAGACGAAATCGGCGCCGAGTTCCAGCGGGCGTGTCAAAAGCGGCGTCGCCACCGTGGAGTCCACCGCCAGGCGCGCACCGGCCCCGTGGGCGAGCTTCGCGGCGGCGGCGATATCGGTCACGTCCCAGGTAGGATTGGCGGGGGTTTCTATCCACACCAGGCGCGTGCAGCCGGCTTTGATCGCCGATTCCAGCGCGCCGTCGACGGTGGCGTCGAAGTAATCGATGTCGACCTTCCAGGTCTCGCAGAATTGCATCAACCAATCCCGCAGTCCGTGATACATGATGACGGGGGCTACGACATGGTCGCCGGGCTTGAGCGTGTGAAACAATGCCGCCGCGCCCGCCAGGCCCGATGAGAACAACAGTGCGCCGGCAGCTCCTTCGAGCTCCGCCAGCACCCGCTCGGCGATCAAATAGGTGGGATTCTTATCACGCCCGTAGGAAATGCCGGGGGCACGCGGCTCGTAGTCCAGATCCCTGGCGTAAGTGGTCGCCATCTGCACTCCCGGCACGATGCCACCATCGACGGGATCGAGATAGTGCATTGCCTGGGCAAGCAGGGTGTCGGTGCTGAGACCGTTGTTTTTACTCATGCGCTCTCCTGTGGCGGAACATGGCATCGATGCTTCTTGCCATGGACGCGTGTATCCGGAACGATGACGATCATACGCTGGCCGGGCCAACAGGGGGCCCCATCGGCATGCTGACCATCGGTGACAAGAAGCGGAAAGCGCCTCGTATAGTGGTATGCGCGGCACTGCTGGCAATGACCCTCGCCGGCGGCTGCCTGCAGATGCGCCTCGGCGACAGCGAAGCGGGCCTGGTACTGGAAGACCTGGTCAGCAACGACAGCCGCCTGCGGGATCGCACGGACAGGCCCACTTTTCGCGCCTTGCGTTTCGGCGGCGACGGCCGGCAATTGCGCGGTGATCTGTACCTGCCGGCGGACCGCGTGCGTGCCGCTATCGTGCTCGTACCCGGCCTCGCTGTTGCAGGCAAGAATGACCCGCGGCTGGTGGCGCTCGCGCGAACCCTCGCCCGGGTCAATTTCGTGGTGCTGATCCCGGAGGTCCCCGGCTTTCGCGGCTACCACATGGGCGTCGAGGCTGTGGAGGTGCTGGTGACCGCCGTCCAGGCCCTCGACGGAGTGCCGGAACTGCAGCCGCGGTCTCCTGTCGGACTCGGTGCTTTCAGCTTTGCCGTGGGACCGGCGTTGATTGCCGCGCTGGATCCCCGGGTGGCGGATCGGGTGAATTTTGTCGTCGCCGTCGGCGGCTATCACGATCTACGACGGCTGATCACCTACTACACCACCGGCGGCCATCGCGACGACAGGGATACGCCCACACCCTACGACAAGGGCAAATGGATATTCGCCCTCGGCGTCAGCGAGAAGCTGGACGACGCATCCGACCGTCTGGCGATTCAAGCCGCGGCGCGGCGGGCCATCTATGCGAATGCCGGCGACATGGATGTGCCCGTGCCGGCGGGATTGAGCCCCGGCGGTGCCGCGCTCCTGGAGTTGCTTGGCAACACCACACCGGAGCGGGTGCCAATCCTGCTCGCCCGTCTGCCGGCGCCTTTGCGAGCCGAAATAGCGGCCCTCAACCCCGCCGAACAACAGCTGCACGGCTTGCACGCGCGTCTGCTGCTTCTTCACGGGCGCAGCGACAACATTATTCCCTACACCGAAAGCATCGCACTCGCAGAATCCGTTCCCGCCGGCGGCGCCGATCTGTTCATCATCGACGGCCTCGCCCACGTGGATCTGCAGCCGACGTCGGGGGATGTGGACGTCCTGCTATCGATGATCGACGCGCTCCTCGCCCAGC
>JAACFO010000178.1 GCA_009937425.1 Gammaproteobacteria bacterium | reverse complement strand
GAGAACAACACACTTTCCTTCGAAGATTTTCTGATCCTGAATATGTATTCGGCATTGTCGGTATTTTGGCATCATTCCGGAATGGGTGACGTGATTAGCAACTTCGCGCGTGGCAGGGGAGTTGTCGAGTCGACGATGTTCTTTGAATTTCTGAAAAGTCCCGACAACTCACCGGAAACTGTTAAAGGGCTTGGCTTTCTGGATACGTTGCTTCGCAACGAGTTGCACGAGAACGCGGAGGACGTGCACGCCGCAGCGGTGGGGCAGCGTGTCGATGAGCTTCGCACTACTCGGGCGTCTTATGGCTTTATCCATCAAATTATCAGAGAGGGATTGGTCCCGGCGATGATTGACGACATGGTCAATGGGTTGGTACGAATCATGCAACGGCGCTCGGAGAACGCTTTGCAGAATGTGATCGCCAACGAAGTGGAAAATTTGCGGACTTTCACAAAAGCCTATCAGGCGGTTCTGGACACCAACGCTACGCTGACGATTTCCGTGGATTTCGACCTCTTGGATTGGATGCGGCAGAATTTCAGCGGCGACATGGGGAAATACCGCTTGGACGAGGGCATGCGGCTGACGCTGCGCCGTGCCCGCGGAAGTCTGCCGAATGCGAAACTGGAATCGGTGGATGCATCGAGCTGCTCGCAGCAGCAGTTTACCGAGTGGCTTTATTTTATCCGCAATACGCGCGGCTACGTCGAGATCACCAGCACTAAGAGCGAAGCGGCCTAGAATTGCCGCCTCGCGAGGCGGCGTTAAAACCGGTACAGACCGCCGATGGTGAACATGTCCACGTCGGACGTGCCGATGGTGCTATTGCCCACCTGCCAGAATCGCTCCCATTCGAAGCGCAGACCCACGTGCTTGGTGATGTCGTATTTCAGTCCGGCGCCCGTGGCGAATGATGTTCCAGAATCGTCTCGGCTGAAGCCAGTGCCCGTTTCGCTCTGCACACCCCAGAAGAGCGCGCCCAGCTTGCCGATGATTCCGAACTGGTCGGTGATGGGCACAGTTCCCGTGCCTGCCAACTCCAGCCCCCCGGCGTACACGTCAGAAGTAACGGGGACACCGAGAAAAGTACCGTTGGCGCTGGCCGTGCCAAGATAAACGAGTGCGCCCTCGGCACCGAAATACTTGTTGAACTTATAGCCACCGTATATCTTGCCGGCAAACTCCGACTTGTCGCAGCTTCCTCTTGCGGTGGTGAATCCCGGTTGGAATGCACTGCATAAGTCCAACCCGGTTGCCGCTCCGAGCCCGCCACCGACATACCAACGGCCCCCACTTGTGTCTTCGGCGACAGCAATGGAACCGGTTGCGCCCAGTAGTACTATTCCAGCGACGGCCATCAACATTCTTGTGAACATTTGCCTGGTCCTCCGGATACTCACGTTTTGGTCGGCTCGACGCTATTATACGGCGGACAGGCAGGCCCGCGCCTCGGATTATGAGCGCAGGAGACCATTCGGCATCGGAACCTCGAGCGAAACCCATGGTCAAAAAAGCTCCCGTCACACCTGACTCGGACGCAACAATGCAGGCTGACCACCTTGGTGCATCGGGCCGTCGCCGCCGGCAATTTCTCGGCACCACCGCTGGCGGCATGGCGGCGTTGTCTCTCGCGGGCTTCGGGCTTACCGTCGCCGGGACGGCCGGCGCGAGGGAGTTCGGTATTCTCGACCAGCCGGCGCCGGAGTTGCAGGTGGATTACTGGCTGGATCGGAATGGAAAACCCACCACGTATTCGATCGGTGCATCCCGCGGCAAATGGATTTTTCTCGAGTGCTTCCAGAACTGGTGTCCCGGCTGTCACACACACGGTTTTCCGACATTGAAGAAGGTCGCCGATGCCTTCGACGGCGATGAGCGCGTGTCGGTGGCGGCGGTGCAGACGGTTTTCGAGGGATTTAGCAGCAACACGCGAGAGGCGGTTCGTGAACTGCAACTGCGCTACGAGTTACCCATTCCAATGGGTCACGATCCGGGGACTCCGGAGCACGAGGGCCTGCCGTACACGATGCTGAGCTATCGCACCGGTGGAACACCCTGGGCGATCGTCATCGAGCCTGGTGGCACGGTCGCCTACAACAATTACCATATTGACGGCGACAAATTCATCGAGCTCTTGAAAGAGCAGCTTGGCTGAAGAATTCGTTCAGCTGACGTCCAGTGCCGTGAAGGGGTCTTTGCGGGGACGCTTGCGCAGCGCGACCCAATGGCAATTACCCGGCGTGTAATCGCCGTAGGGATCCAGTCGCTCGAGCATGTGCGCCGGAGGCCGATCCCCCACGTCCTGGACGAATACCTCGAAGGAAGTCAGCCAGCGCCGGCACACCTTGACACCGCGGGCACCATACCATTCGAAGCCCGGGCTGCCGTCGTCGTGGCAACGCCGCACCATGTTCAGCCAGGTCGCGTAGAGCGGATGCTTTAAATTCCCCATGGTCTTTGGCCGCCGTTATCGTTGTGAGGATGGCGGGATATGAAGCAAGCCTCATGCCAAAGTGAAAACATACCCGCATAACAAGCGTTTAGATAGGTGCGTATTCGCGGGTGGGTGGAAAGTGTAAAGTTTTCCGACAGCGGACAACTGTCGGCGGCGCCGATGGACGGGAATCCGGGCAGTAAATCGCGACCGGGAAGCGGGCGGATCCTCGGGGCGGGCCTGATGGGTGACGCCGAGGACGCTCGTCAGGTTCAAGACCGGCACCGGGCGGAAACCGGCGCCGCATGTCCTTATTTAGACGGATGGGTTGGCGGCTAGACCGAAACCAGACCGCTGTGGACCGCCAGGCGGACAAGCTGCGTCGCGTTCCTCACCCCCAACTTCTGGAGGATGCGGGTGCGGTGATTGTTGATGGTCTTGCTGCTGCGCGAGAGAGTGACGGCTATCTCCGCCGCCGAGCGTCCCTCGGCCAGATGCGTGAAGATTTCCAGCTCGCGCGCCGACAGGTCACGGAGCTTTCCCAGAGCGGCCGCTTCTCTGGATGGTTCAGGGTTCTCCACGGGTGCCGGCCTGGCAAGAACAGGGGTTTCGGTCTGGGCGCCCTGCCTGGGACGAGGATTCGAAGTCACGCCGTTCCCATTAGCAAGAACCCGTCGACAGGCATCGACAATGTCCTCGGCCAGATATCTGGCGTCTTCGATATCGGCGGCGTCCCTGCAAATCTGCTCGGCGCTGGCTTGCACCTGCCGAATACAGCCAAGCACCAGGTTCATGCCGTGCGCCGGGGCGTTTTCCGCGATGGAACTCCCCTCGGCGCCGAACTGGCGATACTGCAATTTTGCGCTCATATTCAATTCACTCAGGATTAGCGGAATTCCGGCGCACTCGAATCCGTGAAGTGTTCCTCAATTGGCGAGTCGAAACAGCGCGTTGGTCAAGGCACGATTCCCGCGGGTTGGGTTGGCCCGCCGTGGCCCCGGCAGGGTGGCATTACTAGTCAATATCGGCCCGTGGGCGCTATGTAATAGGGGGGGGAGGCAATTTGTGACTCGGTTCACGGCCGCCGGGGGCACCCGCCATCCGAGCCGGATCGTGGCAATAACCCCGTGGATTCTGGGGATATAGCCGGGCATTCCGGGCACCCCTCTGCCCTGCGGAGGAAATCCCCTGGGGTTTTGCTTGGCCGCCGGCACAGAAGTACCTGGTGTGTCCCGACTTTACGCGCCACTTGTCAACCGGCGTAGCAAGTGTTGGAATGTACGCGGTCACGAAGCGGGGACCCTTCGGATGTTATTCCGGGTAGTATCCGCTCCGGGCCCTGGTGCTAAGAGGCACAATGAAATAACGCCTCTCCTTGCATCGGTGGCACTCCGATCCTTTTAGTCAACCAGTGAACCATAAGACAAGGGGGGTTCAAGAATGAAAAAATACAGCCTAGTGGGTCTCGGCGCCGGCGTTCTCGCCGTATTGTCGATGGCCGCCACACCCGTCCTCGCCGAAAGCACGCTCGAGCTCGTGAAGAAGCGCGGCCATCTCCGCTGCCAGGTCGGCACTCCGTCGCCCGGCTTTTATCAGTTGGCTGCCGATGGCTCCTGGTCCGGAAGCGACGTCTCCGTATGTCGGGCCGTCGCGACCGCCATCTTCGGCGATCCCAACAAAGTGGAATTCCAGTCCGTGACTAGCGCAGTACGATTCACGGCGCTTGCCAATGGCGAGTCCGACATGCTCTCGCGTACGGCTACGTGGACGGCATTTCGCGATACCCAGCTCGGCCTGGATTTCACCGCGGTCAACTTCTATGACGGTCAGGGCTTCATGGTACCGGCGGATTCCGGCATCAAGAGCGCCTTCGAGCTGAAAGGCGCCACCGTATGCGTGGCGACCGGTACGACCACGGAGCTGAATCTCGCCGACTTCAGTCGCGCCAACAATCTGGATATCCAGCCGGTGGTGTTCGAGGACAACAACGTCCGTAACGATACCTATCTGAAGGGCGGCTGCGACGCGCTGACCAACGACAAATCCGGTCTCGCATCGAACAAGGCCGGCTTCCCGAACCCCAAGGGCCATATGATTCTTCCGGAGACGATCTCCAAAGAGCCGCTGGCGCCTGCCGTGCGTCAGAACGATTCTCAGTGGAGTTCAGTGGTCAAGTGGACAGTCTTCGCGTTGATTGGCGCCGAGGAGCTCGGTATCAACTCCGGGAACGTGGATCAGATGCGCAGCAAGCCGCCGTCACCGGAGCACGCGCGCTTCCTGGGTGTTGAAGGTGATCTCAACAAGGGGCTCGGCCTCGAAAAAGATTGGGCCTACAACATCGTCAAGAAGGTCGGCAACTACGGCGAAATTTACGACAAGTACATGGGCGACGGCTCGCCGGAGGGAATTGCAATTCCCCGTGCCGGCTCTGCCAACGCACTCTGGACCGAAGGCGGGTTGATGTACTCGCCACCGTTCCGGTAGTAGTAAGCCAATCGACCATGCCCGGCCGGATTTCCGGCCGGGCATGATGTGGTTCCCGGTTGCACCGCAATCGGGGGAGGGGGCACGGAGCGATGGCCGCAGTAATCGAGCGGGAATCACGGGATACGCGATCGACCTTTGCGAAGATCGTCAACGACGAGCGCAACCGATCGATTTTCTACCAGGTACTCGTATTCGGCCTCATCGGCTGGGTGTGTTGGTACCTTTTCTCCAATACCGCCGCCAATCTGGAAGCCCGGGGCATGGCCTCCGGCTTCGATTTTCTCGGTACCAGCGCAGGCTTCGACATCGCCTGGTCGATCATTCCCTACGTGCCCACCGACACCTTCGGGCGGGTTTATCTGGTCGGGCTCACCAACACTCTGGCAGTGTCCCTGCTGGCCATCGTGCTGACGACGATTCTGGGCTTTATCGTCGGCGTGCTCAGGCTCTCCCACAATTGGCTTATCTCCACCATGGCCGCGTGGTTTGTGGAGATCGTCCGCAACACCCCGCTGCTGCTGCAGATCCTGTTCTGGTATACGGCGGTGTTCAGCGTGCTGCCCCGGCCGAAGCAGAGTATCGACATCGGCGGCATCGGGCTCTTCGAGCTCAACAACCGCGGCCTGTATTTCCCAGAGCCCCAGCCGGGCGAGCTGTTCTGGCTCACCATGCTTGCCATCCTGGTGGCGATTGCTGCGGTCTATTTTTTGTCCATCTGGGCCAAGCGCCGGCAACTCGCCACCGGTGAGCGCTTCCCCGTTTTCTGGACCTCTCTGGGCATCCTGTTCGGCCTGCCCATTCTGGTGTACCTGGTCACCGGATCGCCGCTGGATTGGAGCATCCCGGAGCTCAAGGGTTTCAATTTCCAGGGCGGTACCTCGCTGCCGCCGGCGTTCCTGGCATTGTTCCTCGCGCTCGTCATCTATCACGCTTCCTACATCGCCGAAAACGTGCGTGCCGGCATTCTCTCGGTCAGCCACGGACAGACCGAGGCATCCAGCTCTCTGGGGTTGAAGCCCGGCTGGACGCTGCGCCTGATCATCATTCCCCAGGCCATGCGCGCCATCATGCCGCCGCTGATCAGCACCTGGATGACGGTGGTGAAGAATTCCTCGCTCGCCGTCGCCATCGGTTTTCCGGACTTGGTGTCGGTGTTTATGCAGACTTCGATAAACATTGGGGGACACGCCATCGAGATCGTGGCCATGGTGATGCTGTTCTACAGCTCGGTGAGCCTGACCATCTCCGCGGCTCTCAACTACTATAACGAGCGCGTGCAGCTCAAGGAGCGTTGACCATGGCAAGCGTCGAATCATCATCCGCCGCCGCCATCGTCTTCACCAAGAAGCCGGATAAGCCGCCGCCACCGACGACGGTCGGCGTGCTCGGCTGGTTTCGGGAGAACCTGTTCTATTCCTGGCCCAGCACCATCTTTACCTTCGTGGCGCTGTACCTGATATACATGGGCTTTGCGGCCCTGTATCAGTGGGGCATCGCCGATGCCGTCTGGGAAGCCGAGTCGCGGCGTGAATGTCTCGATACCAGTCCCCACGGCGCCTGTTGGGCGGGCATCATCGTCTGGTTCAACGGCATCATTTATGGCCGTTTCCCCCACGCCGAGCAGTGGCGTGTCGATCTCGGCTTCATTCTTCTGGTTCTATGGATGGCGCCGTTCTGGTTCCCCCGTCTCACGGGAAAAATAGGCATCGGCATCACCGCCGTCGTCTTCTATCCGTTCCTGGCCGGCTATCTCTTCGCCGGCGGCGAGCGAGGTTGGTTCATGCAGACGATGGTGCTGCTCGCGGTGACCGTGTTCATCACCAATTGGCTGCACATCGTTCTTTCCATGGTGACTGGACGATCACTCAGGGAGTGGGTGGTCCGCGTCACTGGATTCACGGACAAGCACGAGCGCCTTCACAAGTACCCGATGCTGGGCTTCCAGGCCATCATTCTCGCCGGCGTTTACCTGTGGCTCGGAAGCTGGTCGGTGAGCGAGGTAAGCACCAACCTTTGGGGCGGCCTCTTCCTCACCCTGCTAATCTCCGTTCTCGCTATCGTCACTGCCCTTCCCGGGGGCGTCGCGTTGGCGCTGGCGAGGCGTTCGCACATGCCGGTGATTCGGGTCTCCGCCATCGCCTTCATCGAGCTGTTTCGATCGGTGCCGCTGATAACCGTGCTCTTCATGGCCGTGACCATGATGCCGCTGTTTCTGCCGCTCGACTTTCAGCTCAACAAGCTCGTACAGGCGATAATCGGCGTCTGCCTGTTTGCGGCTGCCTACATGGCAGAGGTCGTGCGCGGCGGGCTGCAGGCCGTTCCCAACGGACAGTACGAAGCCGCCAAGGCCATGGGGCTCACCTATTGGAAGAGCATGAACCTCATCATCCTGCCCCAGGCGCTGAAGCTCATGATTCCCAACATCGTGAGCAATTTCCTCGGCCTGGTGAAGGACACGACTCTGGTGTCCATCATCGGGCTTTACGACATGCTGCTGATGCTGAAGGCGGCCGGACAGAATCCCATCTGGATCGGACTGCACACGGAGCCGCTGTTCTTTGGCGCCGTAATCTACTTCATCCTCTGCTTTGCCATGTCGCAGTACAGCCAGGCGCTGGAAAGAAAGCTGAAAACGACGCGCTAAGACGGCAGACCAGGTACCCAAATGAGTGATGAAGTAGTACTTTCCGGCGGCGAGGAACACATTGCATCGGCGATCTCCGACGAGGTCGTGATCACGTTCGACGACGTCAACAAGTGGTACGGTGAGTTTCATGTCCTGAAGGATATTAATCTGTCCGTTCAGAAGGGTGAACGCATCGTCATTTGCGGCCCGTCCGGATCGGGGAAATCCACCCTGATCCGCTGCATCAATC
>JAACFO010000177.1 GCA_009937425.1 Gammaproteobacteria bacterium | reverse complement strand
GCAGGTGATCGAAACCTTCGAGAATATGAATGGTCCCCATGCGCCAGTACGAGACAGCCAGTTCGAACCGGGTCGCCTGCTCGGGAATGGTAAAGGAGGCAGTACCGCCGCGCAGTATCGCCGAATGCTCAGCCCCATCCTGTAACCGGACGCGTACCAGCACGTCGGTGGGCACCGCCGCGAGCCCGTCGATACGCAGGGTCGCACCGGTCAACGCATGCCCCGCTGTGCGATAAGAGCTGTATTCGACCCAGGCGCCGGGGACGCGTCGGCCGGAACCGGCGCCGAGGGGCTCGAGGAACTCGGGCAGGATCGGCGTCAATGCCAGCACACGGTCCGCCCGCACAGGCACTTTCCAGGTGACATCGACCCAGCCGTCCTCACGTTCGGTGATTTCCAGCAGTGCCGGACGGAACTCATCTGCCAAACCGACAGTCGGGCTGATGAACAGGGCGAGCAGGGCGCACGCAGCCCACTTCTGCCCACGTTTGAACCCTCCGCGTGTCATGACGCGGGCTTTTCCCCGGCATCGGATCCCGCTTCGATTTTCGTATCCGCCGGGCCATCGATGAGCCGATCCGCCGGTGGTTCAGCAATAATAATTTCGTAGCGGCTCTTGAGGCCTTCATAAAACTTAACGTTGAACAGTTCCTGCTGCTCTCTTTGCCAGTTCTGCAGCACATATTGCCGGACATTGTCGAACAGCGGTGACGGCGCTTCCCGGCGCTCGTAAACGTAGACCAGGTGCACGCCGTATCCGGACAGAACGGGGCCGTGCCAGCGCCCCGGTGCGAGTTGCATAACGGCTTCCGAGAAACCGGAGCCGAGCTGCCGGCGGATGTCCGACTCGGAGACTTCCCGGTAGTAGCTTTGCAGCATGAAGCTGTCACCGGCGTCAAGCGTGGCCCCGTCAGGGTCGCCAGCCGATTTCAGTCGCGCCAGCAACTCGCGCGCGTCGGCCAGCGTGGCCGCGTCGCGTTTATCCGGGTCGAGGAATACCTGACTGAAAGTAATCAGGCCGGGCTCGCGGTAGAGCTCCTGATTATCCTGAAAATACTGTTGGAGCTCGCCTTCCACCGGCTCCCTGAATAATGCGATATCGTTGGTCAGGAACTCCAGCTTCTGCGCCAGGCGCCGCCGGGTGATGGGATCGTCCTCGCCCAATCCCATGGCGACGGCCTGTCGGTAGAGAATATCCTCGCGCACGAACGCGCCGATCACCCCGTCGAGCTCCTGGCGGGTCGGCGGTCGCTTCCAGCGACGTTCCCACTCACCGATAAAGCTCTCGATGCGGCCCGCATCGACAAGGATGGTCTTGTCGCTAACCTCTTCACCCGGAGCGCCATACAGCGCATACGCGCCGTATATACACGCACCGATGAGAAAAAATTGTACGAGCGGCTCTTTGGCCAACTGGGTCAGTCTACTTCGCACAAGCACTTTCCTGCATTAGTGAATACCGGCGCTGGTCGACACCCAAGAGTACCGGTACTGTAATGGAAAAGGGAGGCGTCTGAATGCCTCCCTCTTTACCGAGCGCCTTCGCGTCATAGGTTGGACCAGCACGGCGTCGGGATCTCGAGTACCCGATGTTCGGCTATCGTCGTTGGAAGCAAGCTTGCGAGAGCCAAAGCGCCTGAGTCGGCGTTCTCACTGCGGTTTCTGTCCCGGCGGCTGCTTCTTCCACGGATAACCCTTGCTCGCCAGGTCGTAGCCCAGCTGGTAGAGCGCATTCATGTATTCCGGATCGAACAGTTCCTTCGACTCGGCGTCAAAGGAAGCGGGTATGAATGCCAAGTTGTAGTCGAAGCCATACGCTTTCGCCCCCACGAATTCGCGGTACAGGTCGCCGATCCCCTGAGTTCGAATAAAAGAACTACTGGTTCGGCCGGCGATCTGGAGGATGTTACGTTCCACGGCGTGCCACTTGGGTTTCAGCTTCGCGTTGCGGATTATATAAACCGCGGCCTGTCCTTCAGCTCCCAGTCGCTTTGACAAGGCCTTATCGTCCACGCCGAATGAGAACAGGAAGAATTCCCGGGAGACTCCTCCGTCAACGTGCATTTCGTCGTAACGCATCCCGTCGACTTCCACCTCGAACATCTGCGGCGGGAAGCCGACCGGAACCGATGCCGACGCCAGCATGACATCATGAATGAGATCCAACGCGCCCGGAGCACCACTCGCCGCAATTTCACCGATATTCCATACGACGGGCCGCTCCGCATCCAGATTTGTCGTGCCGATCAGGAGGAACCGCCCCTTCCGGTATTCCTCTGCGATGGCCTGCATGATTTCCTCGTCGACGTGCTCCGCAATGACGGCCCGCAGAGGCGCTGAATCGGCGACCGCATCAATTTCGATCATGCCGATCAGACCGCGCTTCTTGACGAGATCCTTCGTCGTGTAGGTGGTGTAGACTTTCTTCACCAGGTAGTCGTATTCGGGCCCCAGGTAGGCGAAGGGCGCCATCAAGCTCCCGGTGCTGATGCCGGTTACGAAGCTGAACACCGGGCGCGTACCGGATGCCGTCCAGCCGTTGATCATGCCCGCGCCGAAAGCCCCATCCGAGCCACCCCCGGAGATCGCCAGCAGGATTATCGGCTGGTCGACGAGCGCGGGATAGCGCGCGCGCAGCTCCTTGGGCGGCAAAGTCATCAGGTCCTCGGCATAGGGAGGCGCCTCGTCACCCCAGAAGCGGGCATTGGGAATCCCGGGTACCTGTGATCTTGCATACAGATCCTCGGGCAAAGGTTTACGTTCCGGCGGCCCGGCGCAGCCTTGCGCAAATCCCAGCAACAGAGCGACAAGCAATAATGCACCACACCGCCACCAGGTCAGCCATCCACGGGAACGCATCCCGGTATCGAGCCACCGATGCGACAGTGCATTCAGGCCGCTTATGGTTGTCGTGATTGCAATTCCGGAACTCCCCATGACCCCCATCTCCATCCGCAGAACTCACTACTACTCGGAACGTATTTTCGCTCTACCGAAAGGACGCACCCTGCAAATCGCCCGGTGTTTCGTCATTATGCGCCGAATCGGCAGGGACTCCGCCAACCTTTGGTGTCCACTGATAGTAAACGCCAGCGTGTAGTCGCTACAATGTGAGGCTCCATGGGTTCGGCCGGTTTCGTCATGAACCAACGTACTGAAGGAACTGGAAAGGTGTTGAGGGCTGCGGTGCACGCCAGGGACCCGGGCCATGCCCGGGGAGGAGCGCTGATTCGTCTGTTGCTGTTGCTGGTCATCGTCCTGGCCGTGGTTCTGGTGGTGCGCGGGTTGGCCGTGGGTTCCATGCAGCCCGAGGCCTCTTCCATCGAGCGACTGCCTGTTGATCCTCAGAAGGCCGCCGAACGGCTGGCCGAGGCCGTCCGCATTTCCACTGTCTCCTACGAGGACCCGGACAAGATCGACAAGGCGGCCTTCCTGCGTCTGCACGCCCTGCTCGAGAAATTCTATCCAAAGGTCCATGAACGGCTGCAGCGCCAGGTGGTGAATGATCTGAGCCTGCTCTACACCTGGCCCGGCAGCGACCCCGGTCTGCCCGCGGCGATGCTCACGGCACACCTGGACGTCGTCCCGGCGCAGGCGTCGGACTGGTCGCAGCCGCCGTTCGCAGGAAACATCAGCGGAGGCTTCGTCTGGGGTCGCGGGACCATGGATGACAAGGTCGGCGTTCTTGGAATTCTGGAGGCTGCCGAGCATCTGCTGGCGGCCGGTTTCGCGCCCCGGCGCACGATCCATTTCGCCTTCGGTCAAGACGAAGAGCTGGACGGACACGGCGCCGACGCGATCGCGGCCCGGCTGAAAGAGCAGGGCGCGCAAATCGATTTCGTGCTCGACGAGGGGATGATGATCGTTGAGGGCATCATCCCCGGCCTGGGTCCGCCGGCCGCCCTGATCGGCCTCGCCGAGAAAGGCTATGCCAACGTTACCCTGACCGTGGAAACGGCGGGTGGTCACTCGTCGATACCGCCCGCTGAGACCGCGGTGGGGATTCTGACCGCCGCTGTCGCACGCCTGGAAGCGAATCCCATGCCGACACGCCTGGAAGGTCCGGTCAAGGAGATGTTCAGATGGGTTTCGCCGGAGATGTCACTGGTACCACGGATCGTGTTGGGAAATCTGTGGCTGTTCGGCCCGTTGGTGCGCGCCGAGCTCGCCGGCATCCCAGCCACCAACGCCACCGTTCGCACCACGGCTGCCCCGACCATGCTATCGGCCAGCGACAAAGCCAACGTGCTCGCCAGGCGCGCCAGCGCGGTGATCAACTATCGCCTGCTACCCGGAGATTCGTTGGACGACGTGCGCGCCCACGTGCGCCGTGTTGTGGACGATCCCCGGGTAGAGATCAACTTCGCGCCGGGAGAGCCGAACGATGCTACGCCGGTATCGCCCGTGGATTCGGAGAGCTTCAAGCACATCGCCGCCAGCGTGCGCGCCGTGTTCCCGCAGGTCGTGGTTGCCCCGTCACTGGTCATTCCCGCAACCGACGCGCGTCATTACGGAAGCCTGACCAACAACGTCTACCGTCTTCTACCCATTGTGGTGACTGCCGAGGACCTCGATCGCTTTCACGGCATCGACGAGAGAATCGCGGTTAAGGGGTACGCGGATGCCGTCAACTTTTACGCGGAGATCATGCGACGGTCGAGTCGACAGTGACCGTTGCAGGCGGTCATCCCGTGTTATACGAGCACGTCGACGAGACGGTTCAGTAAGTCTTGAATCGAAAACTCCGTCAACACCAGGGGCAGAAACGGGGCCAGCAACACGCCCGCTGTCGTCGCCACGTTTCTCAACGTCGCTGGGAGCAGGCGCATTGAACGGACATTGTCGTAGGTTGCAGAGTAGTCCGCCATCGCTGATGCGTCGGTGGAAGCGAGCAGCTCTTTACCGACCGCATCTTTCTCTTCCTTGACCCACTTTTCGTGAAAGGCTTCGGAAAGCTTGTAGGCGAGCGACCCGTATTCCCTGAGCCCTCGCCGGCGAGCTATGAACAGTTGTTTGGTGAAAAATAACAGCGGCGCATAGATAACCAGGACGAAACCTACAACCAGAACAACAATTTCGAGCCTTTCATCACGAAACGTGCTGCCTTCCGACAGAATGTCGTGGGCGACGGTCGATGAGGCGACAGTCGCGAAGGCAAGAAATACGGCAACGAAAGACTGTTGCGCGATGCCGAGATAGCCGAGACCGCCCGACAGGTCCGGGTCCGTGGGTCGCAGCGTCAGTGGCAGGCGCGATATTCGAAACAGGAATACAGTCCAGATGTAGAAACGCCAGAACCAGCGGAACATAATCACTAGAAACATCGGGCCACTGACCAACAGATACCACCAGCCCGCCGCACTGTAGCGAAGATCGCCGTCGTGCACGGTCCATAGCCAGGACGTGGTCACGGCCTGCAACGCTGGGTCGCCGGAGCCCGGTTTGAACAACCACGTGAAGCCGAAGGCGAGCATGACAATGACGACATCCGGCCATACCGAGTCGAGGGCGTCGCGCATTTTCATCAGCGCCAGATGGAATCGAGACTGCTCTCCAGTCGCGATAACTCCCGACGTTTCGAGATCGTGGGTCGCTGTACTGGTTGCAGGGTCGATTGTGATGTCGGCCAGGAGCAGCAAGGGGATTGCTATCAGCAATCGGACGTGCGGAACAATGTCCGAGGTCAGTGGCTGAGCAACGTTTGTGCCGCTGAAACTGCCGTCGAAAAGCGTCAATAGGACGAGAGGCAACCACAGGAACGCAACCGAAATCAGAATCTGTGTCGGGATCGGAAAATCGGGTGATTCCGGGCCGCGTATCCAGCGCTGCACCATGCGCACCAACCCGCCAGCCGACAGACTGAATTGTTTAGGCGCACCGCTCGAATTACTCATCGATCCGAACCAGCTTTACGATATCCATAACGTTGGGCGACCGGCGAATCAGGGAACAGTATATCCGATTGGTGCTGGTCGTCGGCGCAATCCGGACGTTCAGGAGGTCGGTCGGGATATCTCCTTCAGCTTGCAGGCGTGACTCCACATCAGGGTGTATGCGGGGCGTCGGTGAGAGCAAGCGCCAACCCTGCACGAATTGGTTCGTTTTGCCACGGTGTGGTAACGTCGTTTTCTGCAATGAATCCTCCTGGATAAGGCCGGTTGGCGAGGAGAGGCACATGCTCAATCCAGCCACAGTTCGCAAGCAGCGCCTTCGCAAGACAAAAGCGCAACTGATCGACGAGATCAATACGCTCGAAAAACGCGCCGCCGAGACCGAAGCGCAGCTCAAGGCGATCATCGACAACTCGCCCGCCACGATCTGCCTGAAGGACGCCGAGGGGCGCTACCAATTGGTCAACAGGCACTTCACGGAACTGCATGGCATGACGGCCGATGCGATGCTGGGAAAGACGGCGCACGAGTTGTTTCCCAAGGAGATAGCGGACCCATTTCGAGCCCATGACCAGCGGGTTCTCAGTACGAGCGTTGCGGAAGAGCGGGAGCAAGTCATCACCACGCCCGGTGGGCCGCGAACCTTCAACGAGATCAAATTCCCCATTACCGCCGACGGTGAACAAAGCACGGTCAACGCCATTGGTTTGATCGCCACCGACATCACCGAGCGCAAGCGGGCCGAGGGCGAGCTCGGGAAGAGCCGGGAGCAGTTGCAGGCGCTCGCCGACAACCTTCCCGAGTTCATCAGCATGAAGGATCCGGACGAAAGGTTCATCTTCGTCAACAAGCAGTTCGAGGAGTGGGTCTGCCAGAGCCGAGGCGACGTCGTCGGCAAGACCGTGTTCGACATTTACGGTGACGACAAGGCAAAAGAATTCCACGCTCTGGACCGGCAGGTGATCGACGGCCGAGAGGTCTTGTCGGAGGAGGTCGACCTTACTTACCCCGACGGCACGACACGGGCCATCATTCGCACCCGGTTCCCGGTGATCTCGTCGAAAGGTGAGTTGCTCGGCTTGGGAACCGTCAATCACGACATCACCGAGCGCAGGCGCAAGGAAGAGGCCCTGCGCGAGAGCGAAGAGCGTTACGCGCTCGCCATGAAGGGCTCGAACGAAGGCCTCTGGGATTGGGACCTACGACGTGACGAGGCGTACGTCTCCCCCTACATTGCGGCGCTGTTTGGGCTGGATACCCGAGCCCTCAAGACAACAACCGCGGAGGTGAGGCGCAGAATTCACCCTGATGACGTGGAGGCAGTCACTAGTGCTTGGCGCGCGCATTTCGACGGTAATACTGAATTCTACGCGAGCGATTATCGAGTTCGTGGGCGCGATAATGGCTATCGTTGGGTGCACAGCCGCGGGTTGTGCCTGAGGGATGAGAACGGCACCCCTTATCGCGCCGCCGGATCAATCATTGATATCACCGAACGCAAAGTAGCAGAGGCCGAGCTTCGCGAGGCGAGAGAGATGGCACTGAAAGCGAACGAGGCCAAGTCGCGTTTCCTCGCCAACATGAGCCACGAGTTGCGCACACCACTTAACGCCATTATCGGCATCGCGGAATTGCTGCTGGAGGAGGCCGAAGAACGCGGTGACGAAGCACCGATGGAACCGCTGAGACGTATCCATGGAGCCGGAAAGCACCTACTTGAACTGATCGACGAGATTCTGGATCTCTCGAAGATCGAAGCAGGGAGGATGAAGTTCCATCTTCAGGAGTTCGAGCTCGCTACACTTCTCAATGAAGTGGTGACCACAGCGAGGTCACTCGCAGAGGCCGGTAACAATCGGCTTACCCTGAATTGTGCCGAAGCGCTCGGTACTGTGCATGCAGATCCGATCCGCCTTCGACAAGTGATTCTGAATCTTCTGAGCAATGCATGTAAATTCACGAAGGACGG
>JAACFO010000176.1 GCA_009937425.1 Gammaproteobacteria bacterium | reverse complement strand
TCTGTCCCCTTTAAAGCAGCCATTATTACTCATCCAACGGGATCTCCACCCGCGCACCCGGCCTGCCCCGGCACTTGAGCACTTCCACCGCGAGATTATTGCTGGCAGGGGCGATGCGCAGGCGCAACGATGCGGGGGAACCGCCGCCGGGTGACGCTTCACGGTGGAATAGCAGCGCCCAGGCGCCACCGCTTTCCGCAGCCAACTGCAAGCGGCGCAAGCGGCGCGGATGCACCCGCGTTGGCCATGTCAGCACCGCCCCGCAGACCCCGGAACGCAGTGCCTGCTCTGCGCTCCAGAGTTGTTGCACAGTATTGCGACTGCGCACCCACAGGATCCGGGAGAGCGCGATGCCCCGGGCCTCGAGGGCCGGTGCGTAGGGCACGTAAGGCGGCCCCACCCACGCGAGCCAACGACCCCGGGCACTGAGATCGGCAAGTGCGGGCATTACCAGGCGCAGTTCTCCCACACCTTCCCTGGGTATCAGGATCTCGGTGAGGGCACCCATGGACCAACCGGCATCGGGCAGTACCGCATCCAGGGCCGGGAAACCCGTGGGCAGAGCACTCGCCGAAGGCGCCTGGCGACGCCAGATCCCGGGGTGGCGCCGCAGTTGCTCCAGGGCCGCACTCACAGGTTACGGCGGTTGCGTATGACACCTACGCCAATGCCCTCGATAACCAGGGACTCGCGGCGCAAATCCACGACTATGGGCGAAAAATCGTCATTCTCCGGCATCAAGCGCACTGTGTTTCCGCGCCGCCGGAGGCGCTTCACGGTCACTTCGTCGTCGATGCGGGCGACGACGATCTCGCCGTTGTCAGCGGTGGGCTGACGGTGCACGGCCAGCAAATCACCATCGAGAATGCCGGCGTCGCGCATGCTGAGCCCCTTCACACGCAGTAGATAGTGGGCGCGCGGGCGAAACAGGCGGCTGTCGACCTGATAGTGCCGCTGGATGTGCTGCTCGGCGAGAATCGGCTGCCCCGCAGCCACCCGCCCCACCACCGGTAGCCCGGTCTCGGCGATGTCCCCCAGAAGACGGATCCCCCGCGAGGTGCCAGGAAGGATCTCGATGGCTTCCTTGCGCACCAGCGCCTTCAGGTGATCCTCGGCGGCATTGACCGAGCGGAAACCGAGTCCTTTGGCGATCTCGGCACGGGTGGGAGGGAATCCCTCCTCCTGCATGAATTCCTGGATAAACAGGAGAACCTGATTCTGACGGGCGGTGAGCGCTAGCATGGGGTTTCGACCTCACTCCTGAATATCTGTAAATATATACAGTATCCACTCGCCGAGTCTACTACCGCACCACCATCGGGCCCATGGGCCGGCCGCCCATGAGGTGCAGGTGCAGATGATCCACCACCTGACCACCGTCCCGGTTGCAGTTGATGATCAGACGGTAACCGCTCTCATGGATACCCTCCTCCCTGGCCAGCCGCTTGGCCGTCAAGAACATGTAGCCCACCAGCACCTGATCCTCGTCGCTGAGATCATTAACGGTGGCGATCTCCTTGTTGGGAACGATGAGAATATGCACAGGCGCGGCCGGATTGATATCCCGGAAACAGGTGACCCGATCGTCCTGATACACGATGTCCGCATCCGCCTCACCGCGGATAATCTTCGAGAAAATGGTCGACATGGCTGAACTCCATGGTGAATGACGCAGGTATCTTCGACGAGACCAGGGGCGAATGCCAGGCATGCTCGGCGAACCATCATGGGCCCCGGGAGGCCCCGGAAGGCCCCGAAAAGGCCCACCCAATGGGAACGGAAGTAGCTCCAAAATGTAACCATTTACGCTATGCTAGGCCCCTCGTCACACCCCCCCGGGGAGTCGCCCGCGGGTACGGAATTCATGTCTAAGGAGGAGTGTTCATGGCCAAAGTGATGAAAACAGGCCATTCAGCGGACGATCAAGCACCAGCGGCTCTCTACCACTTCATCGACGGCGAACGGGTGCCCGGCGAGAGCAACCGCTTCGGCGATATCTATAACCCCGCCACCGCCCAGGTGATTGCCCATGCGCCCTACGCCAGCGCCCACGAGGTGCGCAAGGCGGTGGCTTCGGCGCAGGCCGCTTTTCCAGCGTGGGCTGCGACCCCTGCCGCCCAGCGCGCACGCATTCTTTTCCGCTACCGCGATATCGTGGAAGCGCACGTGGACGAGCTCGCCGAGATCGTTTCCCGCGAGCACGGTAAGACCCTCGACGACGCCCGCGGCTCGGTGCAGCGCGGCTCCGAAATTATCGAATTCGCCTGCGGTATCCCGCAGCTGCTCAAGGGCGACATCAACGAGAACGTCGCCAATCAGGTGGACAGCTACAACTTCCGCCAACCGCTGGGTGTATGCGCGGGCATCACACCTTTTAACTTCCCGGCCATGGTCCCCATGTGGATGTTTCCCGTCGCCATCGCCTGCGGTAACACTTTCGTGCTCAAACCCTCCGAGCGTGATCCTTCCTGCGGCCTGCGCCTGGCAGAGCTCGCCATCGAGGCGGGACTTCCCAAGGGTGTGTTGAACGTGGTGATCGGTGACAAAGAGGCGGTAAACGCACTACTGGAAGACCCGGAAGTAGCTGCCGTGAGTTTCGTCGGCTCGACGCCCATCGCCGAGTACGTGCACAACACTGCAGGTGCCAACGGAAAGCGCGTGCAGGCGCTTGGCGGCGCGAAGAATCATCTGGTGGTCATGCCCGACGCCGATATGAACCAGACGGTGGATGCCCTCATCGGTTCTGCCTATGGATCGGCCGGCGAGCGCTGCATGGCCATTTCCGTGGCGGTGGCCGTAGGCGATGAGACCGCTGACGATCTCGTTGCCAGACTCAAGCCCAGGGTCGAGTCCCTCAAGATCGGTGCCTACGATCAGGAAGGCGTTGAGATGGGGCCGCTGGTAACCGGCGCTCACCGGGACAAGGTCAAGGGTTACGTCGATGTCGGCGTCGAGGAAGGCGCAGAACTGGTGGTCGATGGGCGGGGTGCAAGCGTCGCCGGTCACGAGGACGGTTTTTTTGTCGGTGGTTGCTTGTTTGATAACGTGACACCGGACATGCGCATTTACAAAGAAGAAATCTTCGGGCCGGTGTTGAGCGTCGTGCGCGCAAAGGATTACGAAGAAGCGCTGCAGATGGTCAACGACCACGAATTCGGCAACGGTGCGGCAATCTTCACCCGCGACGGCGATGCCGCGCGCAACTTCACCAGCCGCGTGAATATCGGCATGGTCGGCGTCAACGTGCCGATCCCCGTACCGACCGCCTACTACAGCTTTGGAGGATGGAAGCGCTCGCTATTCGGTGACCATCATATGCACGGCCCCGAAGGCGTCCGCTTTTTTACTCGCCAGAAAACAATTACCTCGCGTTGGCCATCGGGCATTCGCGAGGGTGCGGATTTTTCGATTCCGCGCACGCGCTAGTACCGATCACAGTGATCGCACGCGAGGTGCAATTCGAATATGGGAAAGCTTCGCGCTTCGAAAACACGTAGTCGACACTACGGAATTGCTACTCTCGCCATTGTCCTCGGCTTTGCACTGGCCGCGGTCACCTGGGATCTCTCGCCTTCTTACGATCCGGCGCGTTCCGTTGATACCACTTACGATCTCAGCAAACAGCCGTCTGTCGGCACAGCGCCGATAGCGGATTTAAAACAAATCCGGTGGCGGCGCGAGTTGCGTGTTCTGTTGCCGAGTGTGCGCACCGCTCTCAGCTACGCACCGGATGCCGCATCTTCCCATGAGTACGAGATCGAGCTCGTCAAGCGCTTTGCCGAGAAGCACTACCTCGAGCTGGAGTGGATCCACGTGGATCGCTGGGACGACCTGATTCCCGGCCTGCTCGCCGGAAAAGGCGATTTGATCGCCGCTAATATCACCATCACCGAGAGCCGCAAAAACAAAGTCTCGTTTACGGTTCCCATCGACACAGTGCGCGAAAAGCTGGTCGTGCGCATTGGTGATGAAATCAAGAGCCCGGCGGATCTGATTGGGCGCCAAGTGGTGGTGCGTGAGCGTTCATCGTTCTCGGATCTGATAAAGGAATTTCGCAGGCAACACACAGGCATCGAGTTGCGCTTGCTTCCCGAGCACATTCCCGCCAACGCAATACTCAGCGGCGTCTCCAGTGGCGAGTACGACATCGCGGCAGTGGACATCAGTCTGCTGGAAGGACAACCTGATCGGTGGCCGGATCTCAAGGTGGTCGATGGCCTGATTCGGGACAGTATCATCGCATGGGGTGTAAATCCGGAAGCGCCCGAGCTTCTCGAAGCACTCAACAGCTTCCTTGGCAGAGAGCAACTCAAGAAGCAAAGCCAGCTCGTCTACAAGGACGACCTTTCGGGCATCAAGAACCGCCAGGTGCTTCGCGTCCTGACTCGCAACAACGCGGCTACTTATTTTGTCTGGCGAGGTCAGTTTCTGGGTTTCGAGTATGAACTCATGAAACGCTTCGCCGACAGTCATGGCCTGCATCTGGAAATGGTGGTGCCAAATCGTTGGGGTGATCTCATCCCGACACTCAAAGCAGGTGGCGGAGATTTGATTGCAGCATCGATGACCGTTACCGAGGAGCGCAAGAAGCAGGGAGTCGCATTCACTGCTCCGTATAATCTGGTTACCGAAGAGCTCGTTGGGCGCAGCGATGAGTCGGCGTTCAAGGGTGTGAAAGACCTCAATGGCCGCACCGTCGTCGTAAGGCGTAGCAGTTCCTACTGGACGACATTGCAAAAGCTGCGCGACCAGGGAATCGATATCCGGCTCGAAGAGGCCCCGGACAGCATGGAGACCGAAGAGATCATCTCGCGCGTGGCCGCTGGCGAGTACGATTTAACCGTCTCTGACAGTCACATTTTGAGTGTCGAGCTCATATGGCGCAGCGATATCAAGCCAGTGCTCACATTGAATGGTCCGGTTTCTCATGGCTGGGCTGTAAGAGAAAACGATCAGCAGCTTCTCTCGGCACTGAACGCCTTTCTCGACAAGGAGTACAAGGGCCGCTTCTACAATCTCGTGTACGACAAGTACTTCCAAAACTCGAACCGCATTCTGGATCATGTAGCCTCGCATCAGGAACATTCCGAGAAGGGAAATATCTCGCCCTACGATGCCCAGGTACAGAAGTATGCCGAGGAATACGGTTTCGACTGGGCGCTCATCGTCGCACAGATGTATCAGGAAAGCCGCTTCGATCCACAGGCCGAATCCTGGGCCGGCGCCCAGGGACTCATGCAGATTCTACCCACCACCGGTGAACTCTTCGGTGTCCAGGATCTGCACGGTGTCGACACCAGCATTCAGACTGGCGTGCGCTACCTGGCATGGCTGCACGAACGCTTCGAGCCGGAGCTCACGGTACAGGATCGCATGTGGTTTACCCTCGCCGCCTACAACGCGGGACTCGGGCACGTGCGCGACGCGCGCATCCTCGCCCGCAAGATGGGATGGAATCCGGACCGCTGGTTTAACAACGTCGATCGCGCCATGTTGCTGTTATCACGCCGCAGCTTCTATCAGCTGGCGACTCACGGTTATGCACGGGGCAAGGAAACCGTCGACTACGTGCGCCAGATCCGCGATCGCTACAACGCCTACATCCGCCTCGCCCACGCCGGGTAGTTCGCTCTCTATGCGCTGAGTGCGATCTCGTAGCCGCCGTACTTGCGCACGTTGAGTACACCGGTATCCAGAATCAAGTACTGACCTTTGATGCCCAGCAACGTGCCTTCTGCCCGCGGGTTCTTGTCCAGATTGATTGCGGTGACTTTTGCCGGGTATTCGAGCACGGGATAACGAAAAACCCGGGATTCGGCGTCTGCAATCATTTCTGGATCCACCTGGTCGTATTCGTCGGTCAAGTCGGACAGCGTCTCGTCGCATTGAGCAAACAGCGCGTCGCGGCTTGCTTTCAGATCCACTGCTTCGGGCTCGCCCTTGAGCATGCGCCGCCAATCCGTGCGATCGGATACGTGCTCCTTGAACGCCACTTCCATGAGTCCAGAGAGCCGGCGGCTCGCCACGCGAGCAATGGGCAGAGCCTGGGCCGCGCCCTGGTCAATCCAACGAGTCGGCACCTGGGTCGCCCGTGTGATACCCACCTTCACGCCAGAGGAGTTGGCCAGATAGACGACGTGCGGCCGCAGGCAGTGCGCCTGCCCCCACTCGGGCTCGCGGCAGGTACCCAGATGATAGTGACAGCGCTCCGGGCGCACGATGCAGGCATCGCAGCTGGCCAGGCGTCGAAAACAAGGAAAACAATGGCCTTGATTGAAGCTCTTGGCGGTCTTGCGCCCACACGAGACGCAGTGAATATCGCCCGTATGCCGGACGACGATGGTGTTGCCAAGAAGTGGATTCACCGCCACAGACTCATCACCAAGGGGAAGCGTGTACTGAATCGGGTCGCCTTCCTCGACCCGCATTTTACGCAGCTTGCCGACAGTGGTGGTTTCGGACATCCGTGTATCGAATCCCCTTAGCGGCGCGGTTGGAAGCGTGCCGTACCGTCGCGCTCCAGCTGCTCCACCAGGCCAACCTCCCAGGTCAAGTACTCGCGCATGGAATCCTCTACACCCCAGTCTTTCTCGTAGGGCCGCAGCCACACATCGTTGGCCACGTCGGCCAGGTGCTCGGCTCCCGTCGTCACGGCCATGCCGGCCGCCTTCCACGCATCGGAGCCACCGGTCAGCACCTGCACCGGCTCGTCGCTGAGCGCCGCCGCCTCGGCCGCGGCGAGACGCGCGAGCACGCCGTCGGAGGAGGTCAAAACCAATCGCCCGCGCTTCGGCACTGCCGCCAGGCAGTGGGCAAGACGGGCACGGGTCATGAACCAGGCACCGGGGATGTGGCCTGCACGGTATGCACGGCTGAAACCCAGATCGATGACACTCACCTGCTCCTCGCGGATCAGTGCGTCGAGTTCCGCGACACTGATCTCGTCGGCCGAAACGTCATCGAGACCGAGCACATCCACGGTCTGGGGACCGCCCACGAGTTCCACTCCCTCCAGTGCACCCTCCAGCACCGCCACTTCCGGCCATCCCATCTGGTTGAGCCACGATGCCGTCATGGTTGCACGCACGCCGGTGTCGTCCACCAGCACTACGCGGGAACGCAGAGTGGCGATGAAGTGATCGGTCTCCTGAACGAGTTGCCCTCCCGGCGCCGACAACGAGCCCGGAAGATGGCCGGCCTCGTATTCGTCGGGATGGCGCACGTCAAGAACATAGAGCGAGCGTTCATCGCGTTGGGAGCGCCACTTCGCAAGTGTTGCATGATCGATGTAGCGTACCTCGAAGCGCTCTGCGACCCTGGCGGCAACTTCGCGCGCCGCAGCCAGGCCCTGCTGCGACGTATCGCGGGCTTCACGCTGCATCCCGTGTTCGAGATCGTGACCGGCGAGATGCCAACCCATGGTGCCGTTTCGCAAAGCGACCACGCGATTTTCGATGCCCGCGTTAATCAACGACTGGGCACCGATAATGCTGCGCGTACGCCCGGCACAATTGACGACCACCAAGGTGTCCGCGGACGGCGCGATATCGTGGACCCGGTAGGCAAGTTCCGCCCCGGGCACGCAGATGCCGGTGGGAATGTTGCGGGCGTGATACTCGACCATGGGGCGGCTATCGAGAACGACCATGTCCTCGCCCTTGTCCATCATCTCTTTTAATTCATCGGCGGACACCGACGGTGTCTCGTACTCGACCTCGACATACTCTCCGAATGCCTTGCTGGGAACGTTGACACCGCTGAATATTTCCAGGCCCGCTTCCCGCCAGGCGTCGATACCGCCGTCGAGCACACTGACGTCTTGATAACCGAAGTGCAGCAGGCTCTTCGCGGCACGCTCGGCAAGTCCCTCGCCACCGTCGCAGACGACGATCCGGGCCGAGCGGCGCGGAACCATGGCGGGGGCGAGAACCTCCAGGCGGCTGAGCGGTAAGCAACTCGCGTAAAGAATATG
>JAACFO010000175.1 GCA_009937425.1 Gammaproteobacteria bacterium | reverse complement strand
CCCTGGCAAACCGAGAGCAATCGTCGATGCCAGCGGGACCTCATACGCTTCGCCAGGGCTCGCAAGGTGCCGGTGGATATTCCCTGGCGGCGTCTCGGTAAAACCCACAAACGCTGGGTGCTCGAAGGCGAAGACAAGCGGCGCTCGCGCCGCTGGTACGGCGTGAAGGGTTTCTTCAATTGGCTCGAAACCAAGAGCTACCGCATGCACGTCCGGGTGCTGCTCTCCCGGTACCGTTCCTACGCGCCCTGTGAGGAATGCAGGGGCGCGCGGCTGAAGGCGGAATCTCTGGACTGGCGGCTGGGTTCGAAGTCCGATGCGGATACCGCGCTTGCCTCCGGCGAGCGCTTCCGCTCGCCGTTAACGACACTGGCAGACAAAGCACACGCTGCGCTCCCGGGGCTGAACATACATGACGTTCTTTTGCTGCCGCTGGATCGGTGCAGTGAGTATTTCGCGCAACTGCAGCTGCAGAAACCTCTGGATGAGGCGACCCCGCTTTTGCTCGGCGAGATTCAGTCTCGCCTGCGTTATCTGGTGGAGGTCGGGCTCGGCTACCTCACCCTGGACCGGCAGTCCCGCACCTTGAGCGGTGGAGAAGTACAGCGCATCAATCTGACCACGGCTCTGGGCACGTCCCTGGTCAACACGTTGTTCGTGCTCGACGAGCCCAGCATCGGACTGCATGCCCGGGACATGCAGCGCGTCATCGGCGTCCTGCATCGATTGCGGGATGCCGGGAACTCATTGATCGTCGTCGAACACGACGCACAGATCATGCTGGCGGCTGATCGGGTTCTGGATCTGGGCCCCGGACCAGGGGAGCGCGGCGGAAAGGTGGTTTTCTACGGATCGCCGGACGAGCTCGAGAAGTGCACGGGATCCCTGACGGCCCAGTATTTGAGCGGCGAAAAACGCATCGCGCCGGAGCGTGCAAAGGGCGCGAGAACCGCAGCTGCGCCCGAGCACTATCTGGAGATCGTCGGCGCCGCCGAACACAACCTCAAAGCCATCGATGTACGCCTGCCTCTCAATCAATTCGTCTGCGTGACCGGCGTGAGCGGCTCCGGCAAGTCGACGCTGATAGAAGATATTTGCTACCGGGGAGTGCGCAAGCTCAAGGGCCGTCCCGTGGACGCGCCGGGACTTCATCACGCCATTCGCGGTCACGAGCACATCGACGACGTGGTACTCGTCGATCAATCACCCATTGGCAAAACGACACGCTCCAATCCCGCCAGCTACGTTGGGGCTCTGGACACCATCAGAAAGCTGTTCGCCGAGGAGCCTCTGGCCAGGGAGCGTGGCTATACGCCGGGGACCTTCAGCTTCAACTCCGGCGTCGGCCGTTGTCCCACCTGTGGTGGAAACGGATTCGAGCACGTGGAGATGCAGTTCCTGAGCGATGTGTATTTGCGCTGCGCGGATTGTGACGGCCACCGTTACCGTCCCGAGGTGCTCCAGGTGAAGCTCGCATCGACAGCCGGGAGACGCGCCAAGAAACGGGAGCGCGCCAAGTCCATGGCGGATGTGCTCGACATGACCATCGCTCAGGCATTGGAATTCTTTGCCGATCGCCCGAAAATCTTGACCGCCCTCGCGCCCCTTTCCGCTGTCGGCCTCGACTACATGAAGCTTGGTCAACCGGTGCCGACCTTGAGCGGCGGCGAGGCCCAGCGCCTCAAACTCGCCGGCCATCTGGCGAAGGCAAGCAACAGCCCGAAGTTGCTGCTGTTCGACGAACCCACAACGGGCCTGCACTTCGACGATGTGGCGACCCTCATCGCGGCATTCCGGCGCCTGCTTGGCATCGGTCATTCCCTGGTCGTCATCGAACACAACCTGGATGTTATCGAGGCCTGCGACTGGATCATCGACCTGGGTCCCGAGGGAGGAGACGCCGGCGGCGAAATCGTGTGCACCGGGAAACCACGGGAAGTGGCGAAGGTAAAAAGCAGCCTGACAGGGTTGGCGCTGCGCGCGCAGTCACGGCGCAACGGCGCAGGAACACGCCGCCGGAAGACTTCCACGAGCGCCTCGGCTTCGCCGGCAGGCCAGGGAGGCACCGCCAACGGGCGCAATGCCATCCAGGTGCGCAGCGCCCGCGAACACAACCTCAAGAGCATCGATATCGAGATCCCGCATAACCGCTTCACGGTCATCACCGGGATCAGCGGCAGCGGAAAGAGTACCGTCGCTTTCGACATTCTGTTTGCGGAAGGGCAACGCAGGTACCTGGAATCCTTGAACGCCTACGCACGGCAGTTCGTACAACCCGCCGCGCGCCCCGATGTGGACGCCATCTTCGGCATTCCGCCTACAGTAGCCATCGAGCAGCGCACCAGCCGGGGCGGGCGCAAGAGCACGGTTGCCACCATGACGGAGATCTACCACTTTCTCCGGCTGCTGTTCGTCAAGCTCGGCATCCAGCACTGCCCCGACTGCGACATTCCCATCGAAAACCAGTCCCGTGAAGCGATAGTCGCCAGAATCATGCGCCAGTTTCGTGGCCGCAAGGTGACGGTGCTCGCGCCGCTGGTGGTGGCGCGCAAGGGTTACTACACGGATCTGGCCACGTGGGCCGCCGGCAAAGGCTACCCTGTCCTCCGGGTCGACGCTGTCGATACGCCCACCGATGGGTGGCCGCGATTGGATCGCTTCAAGGAACACGACATCGATCTGCCGGTAGGGGAAGTGACGGTGTCGCCGAATGCCGAAAAAGCGCTCGCAGCGCTACTCGACAAAGCATTGGACTTCGGCAAAGGCATGGTTCGAATTGCGCGCACCGGCGGGGAAGACAGCATCTTCTCCGTCAAACGTGCCTGCGCTTCCTGTGGCCGCAGCTTTGCCGATCTCGATCCGCGCTTGTTCTCGTTCAACTCTCAGCATGGCTGGTGCGAGCAATGTTACGGAACAGGAGTGGACCTCGAGGGATTCGACGCCGATCAAAGCGGCGAAGAAAACACGTGGAACGACGACCAGGACGAGGCCGACGTAGTATGCAGCGCCTGCGAGGGCCGTCGCCTGCGACCTGAAGCGTTGGCCGTGCAGTTCAAGAGGCGCGACATCGGCACGCTCACCGCCATGACCGTGGAGGCGGCCGGGAGTCTGTTCTCCCGGCTTCGTCTAAAGGGACGCGAGGCACAGATCGCCAGGGACATTCTCTCCGAATTGCGATCACGGCTCGACTTTCTGAAGCAAGTGGGCTTGGGATATTTGTCACTGGACCGCTCCGCGCCGTCACTGAGCGGCGGCGAAGCGCAACGTATCCGGCTCGCGTCCCAGCTCGGTTCTAATCTCAGAGGCGTGTGCTATATCCTCGACGAGCCGACTATCGGCCTGCACGTGCGCGACACGCGCATGTTGCTGAAGACCCTCGCCAAGCTCGAAAAGAAAGGCAATACCATCGTCGTAGTCGAGCATGACGAGGACACGATTCGCCACGCAGAGCACGTCATCGACCTCGGTCCCGGCGCCGGCGTGCACGGCGGACGGGTTGTCGCCCAAGGCACCTTCGAAGAGCTGATCGCGAATCCGAAGTCCGTGACCGGGCGCTTTCTCGCCGAGCCACTGCGCCACCCGCTGAATGGCACACGACAAACCGAAGCCGTTGACGCGAAACTCGAAGTCGTCGGCGCGCACTTGCATAACCTGCGCCGGATACACGCAAAGCTGCCCCTGGGCCGACTGATCTGCGTTAGCGGCGTGAGCGGTAGCGGCAAGAGCACGCTCATCCGCGACATCCTGCACGACAACCTGAAACGCCTGATCGGGGAGCGGCGCGGCGGCCGAAAACGGCGGCCAAAGACCTCGCTGACCGGCTGCAGCGAAATCCGCGGATGCGAATTGATCGGGCGCGTACTGGAAGTCGATCAAACGCCTATTGGCAAAACACCCCGTTCCTGCCCAGCAACCTACGTGGGCTTCTGGGACAGCATTCGCCGTCTGTTTGCGGACACCGGCGAGGCCCGCATCCGCGGTTACACGCCGGGACGATTCTCCTTCAACGTTCACGGCGGGCGCTGCAGCGCCTGCGACGGCCAGGGCATGAAGAAGATCGAGATGAGCTTCCTGCCCGATGTGAGAGTGCCCTGCGACCAGTGCGGGGGCGCGCGCTTCGGTGAAGAGACGCAGAGCGTGCACTATCGCGACAAGAGTATTTCCGACGTGCTCGCCATGAGCGTGGACGAGGCGAGTGAATTCTTCAGAGCCCACACGTCCATTCACCGTGCTCTCGAACTGCTGCGCGAAGTGGGACTCGGCTATCTTACTCTCGGTCAGCAGAGCCCTACTTTGAGCGGTGGCGAAGCGCAACGCATCAAGCTGGTTACGGAGCTGGCGAAAGCGAGGTCGGTGGATTCACCCGATGGCCGAGCGCGGCGCGCCAACGGCGCCCAGACCCTTTATGTATTGGACGAGCCGACCATCGGCTTGCACATGGCCGATGTGGAGAAGCTGATCGGCGTCCTCCATCGGCTGGTGGACGCCGGTAACACCGTGATTGTGATCGAGCACAATATGGACGTTATCGCGGAAGCCGACTGGTTGATCGACATGGGACCCGAGGGTGGCAAGGACGGCGGCAGAATCGTGGCCCAGGGAACCCCAATGAGCATCACCCGGAACAAACGGGCATCGCACACCGCCAGGGCGCTGGCGCCTTTTCTTCGCCAGCGCAAACGGTGAAGGGATCCCGCGAACAAAAAAAGGGGCGGCAATCCCGCCGCCCCTTTTTCAGGTTCTCGTCGGACGCCTAGTTAACGGCGAACTTGACCGTCCCGAGTACGGAACCGTCTTCGGACACGACAACCAAGCGCCAGTCGCCGGTCCAGTCGGGCTGAACATTCTTGGTGCTCCAGGTACGCCAATCACCACTGCGTATCGTGAGCGGCACGTCGGCCACCAGAACGTCCCCGTGATACCACTTGTGGTAGACACGGGTGTCGCCTTCCGCACCGGTGATTCGCGTGAAGGCATACAACTTGCCAACGGACGAATCGAAATACGAGGAAATCCCCGTGGGCACGCGCTCGTGCACACCGGTGCCGATGGCGACGTCCTGGACCTGCAGCGATGCCGCCCATGCCAGGGCAGGCACAGCCAGGACCAGGGCCGCGATGAAACCAAGCAGAGTCTTTCTCAGATACATGAGTGCTATCTCCTTTAAATCGCCGATTTGGCGAATGCGTAATCCGGGGGTGCCGGGGTCCAAGGGGACCCTCAGGCCGTGAGAACCGGGTCGCCGAGCTGCGACGGCCCTTACCTGAAAGCCGATTGGCGGCTTCACGCTAATAGTAGTCGGCAGACACGGGACCAATCTTGACCGGGACGTCCTGCCAATCAGTGCCTGGAGGAAAGACAGGCGGGAAATTACCGTGTCGCGGTGATGTGAACGTTATAATATAACGTTTTAGATCATGGTAATTCCCAACGGTGACTGAATCCGGGCAGCTCCGCCGCCGGGCCGGGTGGCGTCTTCTATCAGCGGCTCTGGCCGCACCCAGGGTGGTGGCCAGCATCGCGCCCCTGCACTCTCTGGCGGCCGCCGTCATGGGAGATCTGGGCCAGCCCCTGCAGATCGTACGCGGCTACGGCTCGCCCCATGCCTATCAGATGCGGCCCTCGGATGCCGCCAATCTGCGTGATGCGGATCTGGTTCTGTGGATCGGACCTTCCCTGGAAACCTTCCTGCAACGCCCGCTGGCAGGACGTCGTGAGGGCACCCACGTGGTGACGCTGTTGGCGGTGCCCGGCTTGGCCCTGCTCGCGAATCGAAGCGGCGGAGTCCGCAGTGACGACGCCCACGGACAGAATGAGGCCGGCTCGTACGATCCACACATCTGGCTGAGTCCATTCAATGCCAAGTTGATAGCCGGCGTGATCGCAAAGGAGCTGGGTGAACTCGATCCAGAGAATGCAGAGATCTACCAAACGAACGCGAAGCGTCTGAGCGAACGCATCGACACCATGGAAACCCGTATCGCGTCACGCCTCGCGCCGGTCGGCAACGTACCCTTCGTGGTCTTCCACGATGCCTTTCAGTATTTTGAGAAAAATTTCGGACTCAATACCGTCGGGTCGGTGACCGTGAGTCCGGATCACATGCCGAGCGCCCGCCGTATCAAGACGCTCAGGGATGAGATCGCACGATCCGGAGCACGATGCGTGTTCCGCGAGCCGCAGTTCGAATCCGCCCTGGTGCAGGTGTTGCTGGAGGACTCCGACGCCCGTGCAGGCGTGCTCGATCCCCTGGGCACTGGTGTGGCCCCCGGGCCGGACGCCTACTTCGCGCTCATGAATGCCAGTGCCGACGCACTAATTGAATGTCTGGGCCGCTAGAAGCCCGAGATTTCTTTCTATTCGTTAATAAGAATTCTCGTGCGCGTGCGTGCCACCTGGTGCTCGTCGATGAACTTGAACTCGTGCATCCCCACTTTCACCACGTCGTCATGCTTCAACATGCACTTCTTCGTACGCTTGCCGTTTACCTTCGTACCATTTGTGCTTTGCAGATCCTTCAACCAGAAATCGTGCAGGCCTTCCATGTACTGGCTCGGCTTGACCGAGATCTCGGTGTTGTAACCGCTGACTGAGTCGTCGTCGAGCTGAACGTTGTTATCGACGTTGCGTCCGATCTTGAAAACACCTTCATTGAGTTGATACTCGCGCGTGTAGGCGCCATCAACCATATGCACTATCTTACCCATTGAAATGATTCCTCTCGTAGTTTATCTCGCCTGGTCAAGCGCGACTGGCGACCTTGCGGGTTCGTCTCACCTTGTCCTGGCACCTGAGCAACGCTTCGGATAGCTCCGCGCCGCTGTCGTAGCGTTGCTCCGGATCCTTCTGCAACGTCCGGTTGATGATGCGGCTGATATTGGCATTCAGGCGCGGCCGGATTTTCTTTATCGCCGGGTGTTTCTGCGTGGTAATGCGATAAATGAGATTGGCGAACGAGTCGCCCACGAACGGCAACCGGCCGGTAAACAGTTGATACAGAGTGACACCGAGGGAGAACAGATCCGAGCGCCCGTCCAGCTTCTTACCGGAGGCCTGCTCTGGTGACATGTAGGACGGCGTGCCGAGCACCGTTCCGGTGCGCGTGCGGCTGTTGTCCGTCAGGCAGGCGATGCCGAAGTCGGTCACCTTTATCATGCCCGTCTCACGGTCATAGATAAGATTGCTGGGCTTCACATCACGGTGCACCACCTGCCGCTCGTGGGCATAATCGAGGGCGTCGGCGACCTGGGCGCCGGCGTCGAGCACTTCCCAGACCGTCAACAGATCATCGGAATCCGTATAGTCCTCGAGGCTTTCGCCCTCGGCATAGTCCATCACGATGTATTCGAGATCGTGATCTATGCCGGTTTCGTAGACAGTCACGATATTGGGGTGGCTTAAGCGCGCGGCGGCTTCCGCTTCGCGCCGGAACCGCTCCTGGGCTTCCTGCAGCGCTTCGCCCTGGAATTCGTCGGTGAGTGACAGTGCCTTTACCGCCACCTTGCGGCCGAGCTTCTCATCGGTGGCGAGATAGACGACCGCCATGGCGCCCCGGCCAAGCTCGCGCTCGAGCCTGTAATGCCCGAGCATGGGATTCTCGATCCCCGAATCATTCAATATCACCGTCTTGGTGCCGGGCGAGCCGCCTGCTATCGGTTTGGCGCCCAATCCCGCCTCCACCTTTTTGAGGCGCTTCATGCGTCCGCGGATGTCCCTGAATGAGGGTTTGATCTGCGCCGCATAAGTAAAGACGGCGATCGCCTTGGCGAATTGCCGGCGGCTCTCAAAGGCGAGTCCGAGTTCGTAGAGAGGCTCCAGCAAGCCCCTGTACCTGGGGCTCCTACGGTACTGGGTGAACGCTTCGTCGAGGCGCCCCTGATTTTTCAGCGTGCCCGCATAATCACGACGGACTTCGGCGAGCTCCTTCAATTGCTGGCCGGCGCTCATTAGAAAGGCCCGCCGTGCGAACAGTACGGCCTGCGCGCTCAACAGAAACAGCACCGGCACCGCCATCGGCAACCACAACTGGTTGCTAACCAGAACTACTAACTCGATGTTCAACATCACGAGGCTCACCACTCCCGTGATAATCAGACCCGTGCGGCCGTGCCAACGACGCGGCATGAACAGCAGCGCGGCTGCCAGCAGCAGAATCAGCACGCGCTGCAATCCGTAGAAGGCAACCGGCATGTGCACGTGACTGAGTTCGAGCAGGCTGGCAACCGCGTGTGCCGCCCACACGACCGGGGGTAACTCGACGCCACCGCTGCCTTGCACGAGCGGTGTCAAATCCGGCCTCGTTAATCCGATCAGGACAGTCTTGTTCTTCAACCTCCGGCCGGTGAAGTTCGATTCCCACAACTTCGCCACCGAGATCACGGGAACGCGCTCGGCGTTCTTGCCACTTGCCGGGGGCAAGGGACGGTAGTTGAGGTCCGGCGCGACGATGGTAGTTTTCTTTCCGATTCGCACGCCCCTGTCCGGCGTCACTGTAATGGCGTTGGCAGGGATGCGGCGCGCGAGCGCCGACATGAGGGTAACGAATCCGGGATACACCTTGTCGTCCCGGCGTACAGCCAGGGGTATGGCTGAGGTCGACGCGCTGCTTTGCCGATCCGGGTAAACACCGACGCCGGCAGCGGCGTCGACGAAGGGCGTCAACGGCGCCCGTACAGCCAAGCTCGGGGCGGCGGGTGGGGCGACGAGAAAGGTGAAGAATCCTGATTTCTGGGTCGTCGCGGGCTTCAACCGCTGGAATCCTGGAGCGGCTCCCTTGCCACCGGCGACCACGGCCGGTTCACCTTGCGTGAATTCGGCCGACAGAACCACCCGTCCCTGCCTCGCGATGGCCCGGGCCAGATCCCTGTCGCTGTCCAGCTGCGTCGCCCACTTCTTGAGGGTGCCCGAGAGCCTTCGCCCGGACTTCGTGGCGTCGGCAACGAGATCGGCGAGAGCCGGAGGTGTCTGAGATTCGGACAGGGGAAGCGTGATTCCTATGGCGCGTACGCCGAAGCGCCGCAGGCGGTCGACGGTGGCGGCAATGCGATCCCGGGGCCAGGGCCACGAGCCGATGCCTGCGATAGCGGCATTGTCGATGGCAACCACGGCCACCGCCGACGACACGGAGCCGGCCGGAAGCGCCCTGCTGACGAGATCGTAGACCCGGCGCTCCGGGGACTGAAAGGCATGGAAATAGCTGCCGACAATGAACAAGCCTGCGACTGCCAGCACCAGAAAGCGGTGGCTTGTAAGAATGGACCAATTCACTGTTGGCAGTTATCCCGCTGTGAACCGCGGGGTACAGGTGAGGTGCCGGCACCCGGGGTCGCCACTGAAACTACTGGAAGACTGACGCGCAGCCGGGGTCCCGAAAACCGGCCCGGACACTAGAAACATCGGCCATGGCAACGGGAACTTTAGGCGCGGGCAGGGACGCGGGTCGCAACTCGGAGGGGCAACGTTGCAGCGCATTAACTAGCTGATATTATTGATTTTTTTGTTGTCGGGGCATTGCCTGATCTATCCACTGAAGGCGGCGATAGCGACCACGAACAGCGGCAACCCACCCGAACAGGGTCCGGAACTCTCGACGGCGCGAACGTCCCAGGCTCGAGCCACGTGCCCCTCGCCAGAGGTCTACGCGAACACTAGAATTGCCGAGGCGTGGAGGAGCCGGTTTGCTCCCGAATCCGGGGGCACATTTTAAGTCTGTCCCCGTGGACAATTAATCACCTTGATTGAGGAGGACCCGGAGATGGCGGAGTGTCCCGTGTGCGGCGGCGATGTGGAGTTGGAAAAGAATATTGTCGTCGGAGAGCTAATTGAATGTCCCGATTGCGGTAGCGAGTTGGAAATTCTTACCGTAGAGCCGCCGACTCTGGGGGAGGCTCCGGAGACCGAGGAGGATTGGGGCGAATGAGGATTGGGTTCCTGCATTCCCTCATCAGGAAGGACGAAAAGCTACTCCTGGACGAGTTCCGAAATCGCGACGGCGTCGAGCTGGTCATGCTTGACGACCGCAAGCTCATTTTCGACCTCCAGAGCAGGCCCGACGTGGATGTCGTGTTGGAGCGTTGCATCAATCACTCACGCGCCATGCACGGCCTGCGCTTGCTGGAAAGTGCCGGTATTCGTTGCATCAACACGTCCGAGGTAGCCAGGATCTGCGGCGACAAGATCCTCTCCTCGCTGGCATTGAAAGAGGCCGGTGTTCCGCAACCCGAGCTTCGCATCGCCTTCACCGAGGCATCGGCTCTCGATGCCATCGAAGAACTGGGTTACCCGGCGGTGCTGAAACCGGCCGTGGGCTCCTGGGGCCGGCTGCTATCCAAGGTCAACGATCGGGAAGCGGCGGAATCGATACTGGAGCACAAGGCAATTCTCGGCAGCTACCACCACTCGATTTTCTACATCCAGAAATACGTGGAGAAGAAAGGTCGCGACATTCGCAGTTTCGTTGTCGGCGATACGTGTATCGCCGCCATCTACCGAAGTTCCGAGCACTGGATCACGAACACCTCCCTGGGCGGTACTGCCACCGGCTGTCCCATCGACGACGAGCTCGCCGAAATGTCGTTGCGCGCGGCAAAGGCCGTAGGTGGAGGCGTCGTTGCTGTCGACTTATTCGAGACGCCCCGGGGTTTGCTGGTCAACGAAGTCAACTACACCATGGAGTTCAAGAACAGCATCGATACCACTGGCGTGAACATACCGGCCAAGATCGCCGACTACGTCGTGGAGTCCTCCAAGTGACCTCAGTTTCCATCGTCGGCGGCTCAGGCTACACGGGTGGGGAATTGTTGCGCCTTTTACTGTTCCATCCGCACTGCTCGGTTAAGCAGGTGACTTCCGAGCGCTTCGCCGGAAAGTTTGTGCAAAATGCCCATCCGAATCTACGCAAGGCCACGCGACTCAAATTCTGCGCGATCTCCGAGCTCGAGCCCTGCGACGTGCTGTTCCTGTGTCTCCCCCACGGACAATCCATGGGCCGCATCGACGATTTTCGTGGCTTGGCGGCAAAAATAATCGACTTGAGCGCCGATTTTCGTCTCAAAGACACCGCGCTGTACGCCGAATACTATGGCCGTGAACACGAGCGCTCCGATCTTCTTGACACTTTTGTCTACGGACTGCCGGAACGACATCGTGATGCGATAGGACGTGCGGACTTCGTAGCGTGCCCGGGTTGCAACGCGACCGCCACGATTCTGGCGCTGTCGCCGTTGCAGCGGCGCGGCTTGATCGAATCCGCTGTCGTGGAGGTAAAGGCGGGCTCGAGCGAAGGGGGCAATGCATCCAGTGACGCCAGCCACCATCCCGAAAGAAGCGGCGCCGTGCGCTCGTACAAACCGACCGGGCACCGGCACGTAGCGGAAATGAAGCAGGAGCTGCCGGAAACGACAATTTATTTTTCGGCCACATCCATCGAAATGGTGCGGGGAATTCTAGCCACCTGCCATGTATTTCTGAGCTCGGACATCGCGGAAAAGGATGTCTGGAAAATTTACAGGGAGGACTACGCGGACGAGCCCTTCATACGCATCGTCAAGGAGAGAAGCGGAATTCACCGCTATCCCGAACCGAAATTGCTAGCCGGAACGAATTACTGCGATATCGGCTTCGAGCGGGAATCGAATTCGAACCGGCTCGTGGTGATAAGCGCCATCGATAACCTCATGAAGGGTGCCGCAGGACAGGCGGTTCAGAATTTCAATCTGATGCTCGGTCTGGGAGAGACAACCGGATTGGAGTTTCCCGGACTGCATCCCATTTGATCGGACTCATAGCATGTGTCGCTTGCTTTATGTCCGGGCCAGTTCGCCGTTTACGATTCGCGATCATCTCGAGATATTTGCCGGCATTTCAAAAAACAGTTCGGAGTATCAAGGTCACGGATGGGGTTGCGCCTGGGTGCGTGACGGGCAGTGGCATTTTCACCATGATATTCGACCCGTATGGGAAGACGATCTCGCCGGCTTCGGCAGTACGACCTTGTTGATAGCGCATGCGCGGAGTGCCTTTCGAGACGAAGGGATCTGCATAGAGAATAACATGCCCTTTTTTGACGGCCGGCATGTGTTCATCTTTAACGGTGAGCTGCAAGGCGTACGCATACGCGAGCAAGGTAGAATCGGCGCGGAGAAGATTTTCAATTACGTAAAGCGATTTGAAGAAGACGACATGTTTGAATCGGTTAAACGTGGCGTCAAGGTAATAGAAAAACGTACGCGGTATGTCCGCGCAATGAACTTCATTATGTCAAGCATGGATTCTGCTTATCTCGCCACGGTCTTCGGCGAGAATCCCGACTACTTTCAGCTGCACCGCCGGCGTGATGCCGACATGGATCGCGTCTGCTCGGTCGCCTACCCCGGCGAACACGACTGGCAAGTAATCGACAATCACACGGTCGTCACTCTTTAGAGCAATCAGGAAAAATCACTGGTGTATATTATCAAAGTCGGCGGCGGCGACACGATCAATGTGGAAGGAATCGTCCGGGATCTTGCCAATCTTGATGGACCCGTTGTTGTAGTGCTCGGCGCCAATGCGGTTCGCGATGATATTGCCGTACGCCTGGGCACACCGAAAAAGACGCTCACCTCAGTCTCGGGTTACGAGAGCGTCTTCTCCGATGAACAGGCAATGGACGCGATCATGATGGCCTATGCCGGATTGCGGTGCAGTCGTTTCGTCGAACTGTGCCAACAGAATAACGTGAATGCGGTCGGACTTTCGGGAATCGATGGACGTGCGGTGCAGGGTCAGCGCAATCGTGGAATCCGGGTCCGCGAAGGCGGCAAAACGCTTATCAAGCGGGATTTTTCTGGTAAGCCGAAAAGCGTCAACGCACCACTGTTCCGCTTGCTGATGGACAACGGGTACGTTCCAGTGCTGACAATTCCCATCATCGATGAGAACGGTCATGCCATCAATTCGGAAAATGATGATATCGTCAATGTCCTGCAGCAGGCGCTTGCTGCCGAGCACATCGTGCAACTGATCGAAGCGCCCGGGTTCCTGGACGACAAGGATGATCCCACATCCCTGGTTCCCGCCCTTTCGCGCGGAGAGATAGAGCGTCGCGAGCAACAGGTGGAAGGCCGCATGAAGCGTAAGATGTTGGCACTGCGACGGCTGTTCGAGTCCGGTGCCTCGAGAGTCACCATCGGTGACGGCCGCACGGAAACACCCATCAGCGACGCGCTGGCAGGAAAAGGCACCATAATTCAATGAGTTACGCAGACATCGAGAAGGAGTTCGCCTTCGAACTGTATCCCAAGCGCGACATTACGCTGGTACGCGGCCAGGGTGCGACGGTTTGGGACGATGCGGGCAAGTCGTACATCGACTGCACCGCGGGCGTCGGCGTCGCGAATGTCGGGCATGCGAATCCTCAGGTAGCCAAGGCAATCAGCGATCAGGCGGAAACGCTGATTACCTGTGCGGGGATTTTCTACAACGATACGCGCGCCCGTTTACTTGAGAAGCTCGTAAGCATTGCACCTTCAGGTCTCACTCGCGCTTTTCTCT
>JAACFO010000056.1 GCA_009937425.1 Gammaproteobacteria bacterium | reverse complement strand
TCCTCCAAAGCCGGCAATGCTGATCCGAGGCCCTCGCGGTGGGCTTCATCGCGCAACCGGTTGAGCTCCTCGAGTAGTGCTCCGTCACGCGTGCCTCGGCCAAAGGCGGCAAGTGCACGACCGCGGGCGATGAAGAAATCCGTTGACGGCATTGGTTCATGGCGGGTGTAGTCTTCTAGCGCCGCAGCATATCTCTCGACCCCATCCCAGTCGTGGACGCTTAGTAAACTATCCATCGCAAAGCGATAAAACCAGAAATAGTTGTGGCTGATGGAGCCTTCGCGCAGAGCCGTTTCCCCTTCGTCCAACGCCGCCACTCGAACGGCATCGTCATCAGCCATCACCCATGCCAAAGCACCGAAAACCCGCCCTGCATTAAATGCACGTCCTACCTCGCGGGTAATCGAAACCGCCTGCAGCAACAATTCGTGAGCCTCTGACCGATGTCCTTTGGTGTGCAGCACGACAGCCTGCCACAGAAGGATGGCCGGTTCCCATGCGCGGGCCCCAAGGGTCCGAACCAGATCCAGTCCCCGCTCTGCATGGGTTTCAATCAGGTCATATTCACCCAGGTCAAAACCCAATTCGCACATGGCCAGCCTGGCGTTCATTTCCGCCCGGCGATCTCCAGCCTTCATGGCAACATCGATCGCTGCAAATAGTTCATCTTTGGTGCCGCGCCAAATACCGGAGAACGTGCGGGCGAAAGCACGTTGACCCAGGTGCGCCACTTCGGTGCGGCCGAAGCCGTGCTCTCTAGAGAGATCTATGCAACGCGTGTAATAGTCCCGTGCTGTATTCATCCGGCCGCGGGCGTACTCTGCATCTCCCAATCCACCGAGAGCCCGTGCCTCACCTTCGGCGGACTGACACTGCTTTGCGAATTTGAGCGCGAGCAGGTGTTCGTTGCGACAATCGTCGGTTCTTCCCAGGGAAAAAGACAAGTTGCCGCGCAAATGATGGAGTTGTGTCAATGTGGCCGTCAGATTGTGCTTCATCGCCACGGCCTCGGCTTTGTCAAGCAGCGCGAGGGCCTCATGGTAATCCGTCATCACCCGCATACCGGCGGCCAGTCCCATCCACGCATCGCAGCGCTGTAAATCGTCGGCGGCCTTGTCGAGACCTTCCCGGTATGCGCTGATCGACGATGGCACATCCGCGAGATCACGGAGCAACTCCCCTTTGAAGCAGATCAGCCTGTGTTGGTCTGGGTTTTCTGTCGCAATCGCCAGGCCGCGTTCCGTCAAATCGAGAGCCCGGCTGAAATGGTAGTGTTGGGCCTGTTCGCGGGCGGCGTCGAGAAATGCGCCCGGTGCATTCGCGTCGTCGGCGGATGCCAGGTGTTCGGCATACAGGGCGGCGTCATTACCCGCGTACCATTCTGCAGCTTTGCGGTGGAGTTCGTGACGTTGGCGCTTGAGAAGTGAGCCGTATACGCTTTCTTGAATGAGGGCGTGGGCGAATAAATAGCCGTCCCCCTCGATCCGTATCAGGTTGTGCTCCACCAATGCACCGCAGTCGCCGGTCCCAATGAGATGATTGAGTGCATCGGCGTGAAAACGCTGCCCGATGACGGCAGCGGCCTGCAGCGCTCGCTTGTCCTCGGGTTCGAGCCGATCCATCCGGGCCAGCACCAGGCTCTGGATGGAATCCGGCAGGCTCGCGGTGGAGCCCTCTTGCGCGGTGCGCAGCAGCTGCTCGAGAAACAACGGGTTTCCGGCAGCGCGCTCCAGGCAACTCGCCGCCAACGGATCGGCGGCATCGATGAACCCGGAGATGAGCGCGATGGCGTCCTGCTTTCTGAGCGGGCCCAGGTCGATAGTGATGAACGGGCTGCCCTCGGTGCTGCTGCGCCATTTTTGGTCGAGCTGATCACCCTCTATGCGCGACGTCATCACCAGCAGGGTAGGACACTCAGCCACCGTCTTGGTGAGGTCGGCCAGGTGCGTCAAGGTGATGGTGTCGCTCCAGTGGACGTCCTCAATGATGACGAGAACCGGCCGGGTATAGCTGGTCACGGTTAACAGGGTCGACACCACCGCCCGCTTACCCCGGTTGCGCGTGTCGTTGTCCATAGCGTCATAAAGCGCCCGCAGCTCTCTGGGCTGAGGGAGGTCCAGCAGGTCGTTGAGAAAGACCGCCTGGTCGGGACCGAGATGGCCTTCGTTGATGGCTTCATCCGCCGCCCGTTTTCGCGCAACCTTGCCGCTTTCCAGCGGTATGCCCAGCAGACTTCTCACCAGAGAACGAATGGCATCCTGGCCCTGACCGACACCGAAAGGCAGGATGAGGCCACGGTGATGCGAGACGCCCTGGTCCGCGGCGATGCGCGCGAACTCCTCCACCAAACGTGTCTTGCCGATACCCGGTTCACCGCGAACGTAAAGACTTTGTCCATGGCCTTCCTCGATACAGGCTTCCAATATGCCCCGGAACTGCATGAGATCCGCCCGCCGGCCCACCAGCGGTGTACGTTTTTCATCGCGCCGCGCCTCCTCCGCTGATCGCACGCGGCGAAGCGCAAATACCGGAACAGGCTCGGAAATACCTTTGACCGATACGGGCGCCAGGGTTTCGGTTTCGATTCTGTCTGCGGCGAGTGAGCGCGTAGCGGTGGTGAGATAGATTTCTCCGGGTCGTGCCGTTTGCTCCATGCGCGCTGCGATGGGCACCGTCGGACCCGAAGCGTCGTACTCGACCTTGTCGCCTTCACCGACGGTGAGGACGACGACTTCACCGGAATGAAGTCCGACACGAATCTGCAAGCCACTCCCGTGACGGGCTTCCACATCACGGGCGTACTCACCCATGGCGCGTTGCATCTCCAGGGCGGCTTCACAGGCATCGACGGCGTGCTGTTCGCTCGCGATGGGGGCGCCAAACATCGCCATCACCCCGTCGCCCATGAAGCGGCAAACGGTCCCCCGGTTGTTCTCCACCGCTTCACACATGCGCTGGGTCGCGCCATAGAGCAGGTCGTGGCTTTCTTCCGCGTCGAGTTTCTCGGTAAGCGCCGTTGAGCCCGTGATGTCGGCAAACAGCGTCGTGACCGGCTTTCGCTCGCCGGGGTGGCGCTCCCAGGCCGCCAGGCTCTCGTCCGGATCATGGGCCTGTGGGACTGGTTCCCTGGAAGCCGCCACCGGAGCCGGCGGTTTCCCCTCTGCCAGGGTCGCTATCGCTTTGAGGAGCTTCTTTCGATGACCGAGCTTGAGCCCGATTTTCTCCAGATCAGCGTCGGTGAGATCAGGCAACACATCTTCATCGATGGCATTTTCCGCGAACGTGGCAGCGTACTCTCCAAGGCCGATCCCTTCCAACCATCGATTAATGCCGTCGGACATACATACCGCTCGATCTCTTCCAGTTTGCCAGTTTAGCTAGAATCCCTGGCGCTCGCCCCACAAAGATGGTCGGAGTATTGTTCGCCCCATGACCGATATACGACGATGGCTCGAACAGCACGGGCTTGGCAGGCACGCGGAGCTGTTCGCCGAGCACGAGATTGACCTCGAGGTTTTGCCGGAACTGGAGGAATCGGATCTCGAGAACATGGGTATTGCGCTTGGTCCGCGCAAGAAGCTGTTGAAAGCGATTCGAGAGCTGGAGCATGCTCAAACCGCGGACTCGACCGGCGGATACGCGCCCCAGCCGTCGCCATCCGGAGAAGCCGAGCGCCGTCAGCTGACGGTGATGTTTGCCGACCTCGTGGGGTCGACGGAGCTGTCTCAAAAGCTGGATCCCGAGGATCTTCGGGACATCAACCGTGCTTATCAGGACGCGGCTACGGCGGCCATCGAGGAGTACGGCGGTTATGTCGCGCGCTACATGGGCGATGGCGTGCTCGCGTACTTCGGATACCCTCGCGCCCACGAGGATGACGCCGAAAGGGCGCTTCGCGCAGGATTGGAAATGATCGTTGCGGTCTCGCGGCTCGAGACAGGGGTGGCGCTGGCGGTGCGCGTTGGCGTTGCAACCGGTCCGGTGGTGGTGGGTGATATCGTCGGGGAGGGCGCCGCGCAGGAGAGTGCCGTTGTCGGTGAGACTCCCAACCTGGCGGCCCGACTACAAGGTATCGCCGAGCCGGACACGGTAGTGTTGTCGGCCGCTACCCGGCACCTGGTCGCCGGTCGCTTCGAACTCGAAGGACTGGGGCAACAAACGCTCAAAGGGATCGTCCAGCCCGTTCCGGCCTACCGAGCCCTGGCGGTGCGCGATGTCAGCCGATTCGATGCGGCCCGCGAACAGCGGCTCACGCCGGTGGTGGGGCGAGATGAAGAGCTTGGCATGTTGCGGCGGCGTTGGAGCCTGGCCGTGGAGGGCGAAGGCCAGGCCGTTTTGCTTTCCGGTGAGGCTGGCGTGGGAAAATCCCGCATCGTACGCGCATTGCAGGATTCGCTGGCGGAGTCTTTGGCAAATCGCGTTTTGTGCTTCTGCTCGCCGTACCATCAAAGCAGCACCTTCCACCCCCTGATAGAGCAGTTGCAGCGAGCGACTCGAATCCGACCCGAGCAGACACCACGAGAGAAACTGAACGCCTTAGAGCATGTGCTGGGCGACTTGGGGTTGAGCGACGTAGAAACGGCGCGGCTTTTTGCCGAACTTCTCTCGATTCCCTATGAGGGCATTTATCCGGCGCTCGACCTGACGCCCGAGCAGTTGCGACTTCGAACCCTCGATGCGTTCGCGGAGACCATCGAAGCAATGGCAATGCTGGAACCCGTATTGTTCGTGATCGAGGATGCGCACTGGATAGATCCATCGACGCAGGATCTCCTCACGCATCTGATCGAGCGCGTGCGCACCAGCAGGACGTTGATCGTCATTACGCATCGGCCCGAGTTCAATTCGCTCTGGGGCGATTACTCACATGTCACCGCGATTTCCCTGAATAATCTCGGTCGTAAAGACAGTGCCGCCATGGTGGCCGAAGTGGCCGGAGGCCGTGGGCTGCCGCAGTCGATGGTCGAGGAAATCATCGCGCGCACCGACGGGGTGCCGCTTTTCATTGAGGAAATTACCGCAGCGCTCGGTGATGCTGGTTACATGGCGCCCGTCGATGGAACAGATGCGCCGGCTGTCGATCCGACCACCGCCAGTATCCCCGCGACTCTCCAGGATCTGTTGATGGAGCGCTTGGACCGATTGGGTTCTGCCAAGGAAGTTGCACAGCATGCCGCGGTAATAGGGCGTTTGTTTTCCCTGGATCTGTTAAGGGTGGTTTCCAACAAAAATGAAAAAGCTCTGGAACAGAATCTTGCCCGCCTGGTCCAATCGGGACTGATTTATGGGCGTGGAGGTGTCGGGTCCAGCTACGAATTCAAGCATGCTTTGGTGTGCGACGCCGCCTATCAATCGCTTCTCAATCGCGAACGTCAGCGATGCCACCAGAGTATTGCGACGGCCTTGCTGCAGGTGGCGCACGACATGCCTCCGCTGGAACTCCTGGCCCATCATTTCGCCGAAGGGGGTCATCCCGAAAAGGCCGCGCAGTACTGGCGCCAGGCTGGAGAGCGCGCCCTCGGGCGTTTCGCCCATGTTGAGGCCATCAGCGATTTTCGGCGAGCGTTGCTGACCGTCGAATCACTGCCCGAGGACGCGGAACGATTCCGTTTCGAGCTTGAAACACAGACTCTGTTGGGACCCTCATTGATGTTTGTCCTGGGCCAAGGTGCGCCGGAGGTCGAGCAGACCTACGCGCGTGCGCTCGCGCTTGGTGAGCAGCTCAATAACCCACAGGCGTCATTCACTTCAGCGTGGGGAATGTGGCGATTGCAATTCGCCAGGGGTGATATGAAGGCCGGACGGGAATATGCCTTGAAGTGCCAGCAGGCCTCGGCCAGTTTAACCGACCCGGTGGCAAGCTTGGGGACCGCCTTCGCCCTTGGTGCAAATTATTTGTTCAACGGCGATTGTTCCGCAGCCGCAACGCATCTCGAGAACAGCATGGAGCTGTATCGCGGCATGGAAGACAAGAGTGGACTCGCGGTTTTCGGTCAGGATCCAGGGCTGTCGAGCCTGTGCTACCTGGCATGGGCACGGTGGTTACTCGGCTTTCCGGACCAGGCGCTCGCTCCTTGTGAAGAATCCGTCAAATTGGCCCGCCATATCGGCAAGCCCGTTTTCATAGCGATCGCTACCGGGTTCGCGGGATTGACCTATTCGATGCGAGGAGACATTTCCAAACTTACCGAGTATGCCGAGGAGTGCCACGCGATTTGCGAGCAGCATGGGTTCCGGCAATGGGCTGCCATGAGCAATGTCATGCTGGCTTACGCGTATTCACATCGGGCTGAACATGATCGGGCGATCGCGCTGGCAGAGTCCGGACTTAACGAGAAACTGGCGCTCCAATCCTATATCGCTTGTCCGTGGTTCTGTTATCTGAGCGCCGAAGTATATTTGGCGGCAGGCCGATTACCCGAGGCACTCGAGGTCGCCCGAAGAGGAATCGATTTTTCCGCTCGTGGCGCTGAGAGATTTTTCGAATCAGAGAATCACCGGATCCAGGGAGTGATCCTTTCAAACGACACTGGCGAAACTCAAGATAAAATCGAATCGCATTTTAACGATGCCTTACAGCTCGCCAGGAACCAAAGAGCGATGTCTCTCGAGTTGCGCGCCGCCACCAGCAGTGCGCGATTCGCTGTTGAACACGGCATGCGTGACTCTGCTCTCGAATTACTCCGTCTAATTTACGATTCATTCAACGAAGGCTTCGACACACTGGACTTAATGGAAGCGAAAGCTCTGATCGAAGAGCTGTCTTGACGATCGCCTGCAACGGGGCGGGCTGTTACTATGGTAAACCCGCCTGGGTCGAAAGCCGAATTGGCCCATACGACCGAGCAGGATGAGCCCGGAATCTTTCTCAATACCAGTTAACAAGCAGAGCGGCGCCCCAGAGAATCAGCACAACCCCTGCGTAGCGGCTGATTAGCTGGCCTGCCGGTGCGAGCTTTTCGAGCAGCACGTAAAGGGCCAGGCCCGCGACCCAGAGCAGGTTCATGACGCCCGCGTAGAACAACAAAGCCATTATCACCCAGCAACAACCGAGGCAAAATGCGCCGTGCTCGAGTCCCATGAGGAGTGCCCCATTGGCGCCGCGGCGCCAGCGGCGGGCGAAAAAATCGATGGGGGCGCGGCAGTGGCGAAGGCAGGCGTGTTTGAGCGGCGTCATCTGGTAGGCGCCCGCGGCGATGAGCAGCGCGGCGCCCAGCGGCACGCTCGCGGTATTCATCATGGGTGAAAGCAGGGCGAGGCCGTCGAGCTGCATCTGGGCGAATGTGGCAAGTAGGCTGAAGCCACCCCAGACGATGATGTAGGCGGTTGCAAAGATGCCGGTCGATACGGCGGGGTCGCCGCGTTCTGCGGATTTTTGGCTCAAGGCCGCGAACAGGAGAATGGTCGGCGTGGCACTCGGCAACATCATGGCCGCCATCATCACCCACCACATCACCACCATCAGTGCAAAGTAAGCCGGCGTCCAGACGGCCGGCGCCAGCATTGGCATGCCGGCGCCGGTCAACAAATAGCTCCAGGAGAGCGCAATAACCGCCAGCAAGCCGCCGATGACGATTCGGCGGTCGCGACCGAGCACCCGGTTGAGTGCAGGTGGGTTCGCACTCACGGCAGCCGCCGTCTTCGGTCCTATGCTGCCGTGCGAACGACGCCGCTGTTGGAAAGATGCAGTTCAGCGAACTGGCCGTGGCTGTTTTCCAGATCGTGCTCGATCTCGCCGGTGGCCTTCAGGGATGCGCTGCCAATCTCGGCGATCTCGTACTCGAAGCCATGGGGCAAACCGATGCGCGCACGGTGAACGTCGCCGGTGACGGGATTACGGATCGGCTCGCCTGTCATTTCAAATACGCCGGGCACGACAACCCGTCCGGTGCGATTCTCGACGTCAATCTCCATCTCGATGGGCTTGAACAGCGGCTCCAGGATGGTGGAACACATGGAGGTATAGACTGCCCACATGGTTGCCATGGGTTCCGTTTCCTGGCCCTGCATGATTGTCAGCAGCGCATCGCGCTGTGCTTCGCTGGCGCTTTCGTCAACGATAATTTGCATTTTTCCATTGCCGTGGTGAACCGGACCGGGGAACGCGAAAAGGCCGGCGGCGCGAAGGCCACCCAAGTCCACATCGCCGAAATGACCCTCGGTGAACTGAAAGCACATTGCGCCCCGGCAGGTGCCGTCGGTGGGGAGCGCATTGAACTGACACGGGCAGCCGTATGCACAGTTGCAGTTGGTGAAATTACGGGCTTTGATGGTCCACTCGGTCATGATCTCCTCCTGTCGTGGTATGGGGTTAGACCCGGTCCATCGTCGATCGATGGACTGATTATTGTGATTACTACCCGCGCAGTAGACCCCCTTCGCCATCGAAATTCAATGCCTCCATGCCCGCAGCAACTGGCCGCTCATTGTGAACTTGCCGGCGGAATGCGTCTCAAATGCATTTGCGGAGGTGTTCTCGACCTACAGGAATGATCGAGGAGGTGTCTAAACGAACGGGCTTGTGCGTTGACCGACAGCGCGACGTGTGGTGGTTCGTCAGTTCATGTCTGAACTAAGGCAACGTCCGCGGCTTGTCAGAAGGGGTCTATTCGTCCCCGAGTAAACGCATCCCTCCACGCCTTTCCGTGAGGTGCTCGCAGCGGTCCAATAGAGTCCCGGCCATGAGGCGAAAGCTGATCCCTGCTTGACGAAGTCCGTGCAGCGGGATGCGCGACATGGGCTCTACCGGCATATCAGGCTGTTCCCCCGTGACCGCCAACGCCATTTGCTTACCCATCATGGTGGCCATGGCGATGCCGCGGCCGTTGTAACCCATGCCCGCATGCAGACCGGGTGCGAGTTTCATGAGTTTTGGCGTATGGGAAAGCGTCATCGCTGTGTAGCCACCCCAGTGAAACTGCCATTTCACATGGGCGAGGATGGGAAACAGGCGGCATGCCTCGGCGTGCACATGAGCGACGTCGCCAGCCTGGGCGGCGTTGAATAAATTACCGCGGCCGCCAATGACGAAACGCCCGTCGGCATCCATTCGATAATAGACTTGCACCCGCCGGGCTTCCGAGACCGCGTGCCGGCCGGGAAGAATAGCCGCCAGGCGTTGCACGTCCAGGGGTTCGGTTGCCGCGACGAAACTTGCTACCGGCACTACGGCCGTCGCCAGCCCAGGCCACAGGGAATCGGTATAACCGTTGGTGCAAATGAGCACCTGCTCGGCGAGCAGCGATCCATTGGACGACGCGAGTCGCCAGCCCCGCGCATCCCGTCGCAGGGACAACGCCGGTGAGTCACCATGAACGAGTGCCCCGGCCCCCATGGCGGCACTGGCGAGACCACGGGCGTAGCGCAGCGGTTGAATATTTCCGCCGCGCCGATCCAGTAGTGCTTGCAGATAGGCCTCGGTCCCCAGTAGTTCCATCGTTTCGCGTCGCGATAACAACTCTACGGGCGCACCCCGCGCTGACCACTGGCGGACCCAGTTTTCGAGAAAGCCGATGCCGCGCCGGCTCTGGGCGCCCTGCACATAACCGGGTCGCACGGCGTCGCAGTCCATGTCATGGCGCGCGATCAGATCGAACACCAGATCGCAGGCGGCATCGGCCATGGTATTGATGCACCGCCCCTGCTCGCGTCCGTGAAGGGTTTCGATTTCTTCCGGTAGCAGCTTCCAGCCCGGATTGACCTGTCCGCCGTTACGGCCCGACGCACCCCAACCCGGTTGCGCGGCTTCCAGCACACGCACCGTGTGCCCGGCCTCGGCAAGGTGCAGCGCGGCCGAGAGACCGGTGAAGCCGGCGCCGACGATAGCGACTTCGACTTGGGTATCGCCGGAGAGGGGCGCGCAAACCTGCTCGGGGCCAGCAGTTTCGACCCACAGGCTTGGCGGCCAGGCGCGCTGATCGTCCGTCATGGACCCCTCGATGTTCGCGTTACTTCATCAGTTGCTATTGGGTGGCGAGGAGTAACTCGTGCACCCGTGAGTCGGAGGTCAATTCCGGGTGAAAGGTGGCGGCCATGACGTTGCCTTGCCGCATCAACACGGGTTTGCCGTCCACCCGGGCCAGCACGTCGACACCGGGTCCCGGGTTCGTGAGCTGCGGCGCCCGGATGAACACGCAGCGGAAATCCTCCAGACCCGGGGCCGCGTCGTCATCCATAGGCGCAGCAAAAGAATCCACCTGGGTGCCGTAAGCATTGCGCACCGCCGTCACATCCATGGCGCCGAGCACCGCCACCGGGTGATTCTCCACCTCGCGCGCCAACAGGATTGCACCCGCGCAGGTGCCGAGCACCGGCATGCCTGCGGCGATGCGTTTCTGCAATGCTTTCTGCAAGCCGAGCCTGTCAATCCCCTTGGCAATGGTAGTGCTCTCTCCGCCGGGCATCACGAGGGCATCGACGGCATCCAGATCACGCTCCGAAAGAACCTCGGACACGGCGACGCCGAGGCCCTCCAGCATGTGCCGGTGGGCCTCCACATCTCCCTGGATAGCCAGGATGCCTACGCGTTCGATCATCAAAGCGGCCTGTGCCCGGCCGTTACCAGCCGCGGTTGGCCATGCGTTGCTCTTCGGACAGCGTCTCCATTTCGATGCCCGCCATGGCGTTGCCCAGGCCCCTGGATGCTTCCAACACCTCCGCCGGATCCCGATGGTGGGTGGTGGCCTTGACGATGGCGCGGGCGCGACGCTCTGGATCGTCGCTCTTGAAGATGCCCGAGCCCACGAACACGGCTTCCGCCCCCAACGCCATGCACAGTGCTGCGTCGGCGGGTGTTGCAATACCGCCGGCCGCGAAGTTCGGCACCGGAAGCTTGCCGGTCTTCGCCACCACGCGCACCAGATCGATGGGTGCGCGCAGCTCCTTCGCGCGCGCCGCCAGCTCTTCCTCGGGAAGAACGGTCAGGGCGCGCATGTCACCGAACACCTGACGCAGATGGCGTACGGCCTCTACGATGTTGCCGCTGCCGGCTTCGCCCTTGGTACGGATCATTGCCGCGCCTTCACTGATACGCCGCAACGCCTCGCCGAGGTCCCGGCAACCGCACACGAAGGGCGAACGATAAGCGTGCTTGTCCACATGATGGGCCTCGTCGGCCGGGGTCAACACTTCGCTTTCATCGATGAAGTCGACGCCAAGGGCTTCAAGCACACGGGCTTCGGCGAAGTGTCCGATACGGACCTTGGCCATTACCGGAATCGAAACCACCTTCTGGATGCCCTCGATGACCTCGATGGAGCACATGCGGGCGACGCCGCCTTCCTTGCGGATATCCGATGGCACGCGCTCCAACGCCATGACTGCCGTGGCGCCGGCGTCCTCGGCGATTTTCGCCTGCGCCGGGGTGGTGACATCCATGATGACGCCGCCCTTGAGCATCTCGGCGAGTCCCACTTTAATTTCGAATGAGCGGGCGTCACTGCGCTGCGCGCCATTGCCATTACCGTTCTTGCCTTTCGACTTACTCACTGTGTTCTCCTCCGTCAAACGTGAATGCTGGTGTCGCGGGACACACGCGGTGTGCGCATCCCTAGCTGGGTACGAACGAGTCTTCCCAGAATCTCGATGCCACGCCGGATCTCGTCGCTGTCGGCCAGCGCGGTGGTGAGCCGCAGGCCGGTGGACGGGCGTCCGTCGTGATGAAACAGATATCCCGGCGCGAACATCACGCCGGCACTTTGCGCTTCGCGCAGCAGGGCGCGAGAATCCATATCCCCGGGCAGATCCACCCATACCTGGCAGCCGCCGTCCGGTCGGGTCCAGCGGGTGCCTTCCGGCATGTACTTCGCCAGCGCGGTGATCATGACGTCGCGGCGTTCCCGAAGTTGGCCGCGCAAGTTGTCCAGGTGTTTGTCGTAGCCGCCCCGGCGCACGAAGTCCGCGACCGCGGCCTGCAGCACCAGCACGCCGCTCAAATCCGTCATGTGTTTGAGCGCCAGCAACCCGTCCACTGCACGCCCGCGCGCGCAGATGCTGCCGATGCGCACACCGGGGAACAGGGATTTCGAAAACGAGAACAAGTGTACGACCACGCCGGCCAGATCCAACGCCGCCAGCGGCGGAACGTCGCGACCGTCGTAGCGCAAATCCATCTCGAAACCGTCTTCGATAACAGGTTTGCCAAGCCGCGCGGCCACGTCGAGCAGCGCGCGGCGATGGCTGAGACTGGTGGTCGTGCCAAGCGGGTTGTGGAAGCTCGGCATCGTGTAGAAGAGTTTCACTTCCGGGCGCGCCAGGGTGCGCTCGAGCACCTCGAGGTCCGGGCCGTCATCGGTCATGGGTATCGGCGCCGGGCGCAGCCCAAGTCCCACCAGCACACCCAGCACGTTGTGATAGGTGGGCTCTTCCACCGCAACCCAATCACCGGGTTCCGCGTAGAGCCGCAAGGCCAGCGACATGCCCTGGCTTGCGCCCTGACAGAGCACCAGCTGTTCCCCGGAAGTGTCGACCCCCTGGGCACGCAGCCGCGACGAGATAACGTTGCGCAGCGCCGCGTTGCCCTGGTGTCCGCCGTAAACCAGAAGTTCCGTGCCGCCTTCATCCAGTACGCGATTGAGGGATCGGCGAAAGGCTTTCAAGGGATAAAGCGACGGATCGGGGATTAAGGAGTGCAGCGGTACGGCACCGTCGCGGGCGCTGTAGTCGGGACGCGCACGCTCGAAATCCAGCAGGCGATCCACCACCGGTGAGAGTGGCGGCGCGCTTTGCTCGGTGGGCGGGCGAGCTGTCGCCGCGTGGCGCACGAAGGTGCCGCGCCCCACCGTCGTTTCCACGACACCGTCCTGCGCCAGACCGTCGTAGGCCAGCGCCACGGTGTCGCGATTAACGCTGAGCTCCTGGGCAAGCGCCCGGATGGTGGGCAGCTTGTCGCCGTGACGCAGCTGGCCGCTGACAATGGCATCGTTCACTTGCTCGGCAATCTGCTGATACACGGGTTTGCGGGCGCCGGCGGCGCCGGTGCCGTTACGATGGATCGTGATGCGCATGGAGGGCACGTTATTACCGGGACAATGTCGGGTCAATCCGACAATTTCAGCGGATTATGCCCGTTTATAGGCGTATTGTCCCGTTTAATTGGGGGGTAACCCGGCACCTTGTGGGGGTTCGGCCCCATGGGGCCGGCGATCTGGCCGCCCGGGAACAGGCGCCCCACGTCGGGATTCTCGTGCAGCTCGTCGCCCCTGCCGGCGTCCGAGAACTCGATGTCTCCGTGGTCGGTGGTTGCGGGCAATGACGTGTCTTGCCATACACCTCGCCATTGCAGTGATAGAATCCACCCGCCATGAATTTGACCGATTACCCATATGCATCCCGGCGCAGCGCGGTACTCGCTGCGAACGGCATCGTCGCCACCAGTCAGCCTCTGGCAGCCAGCGCCGGCCTCTCGATGCTCGAGAAAGGTGGCAATGCGGTGGACGCGGCGCTGGCGACGGCCATTGCACTCACCGTGCTCGAGCCCACCTCCAACGGTATTGGCAGCGATACCTTTGCCATCCTCTGGGACGGCGAGCGGCTGCATGGCCTGAACGGTTCCGGCCGCTGGCCGGCGGCCTGGGAAGCCCAGAGCCTTCGCGATGAGGGCCATGGCGCGATGCCTGAGCGCGGCTGGGCCAGCGTCAGCGTGCCTGGAGCACCAGCGTCCTGGCACGATCTCCACGAACGTTTCGGGCGCCTCTCGGTGGCCGAGTTGACAGCCCCGGCAATTGCCTACGCCGAGCAGGGATTCCCGGTGTCGCCGGTGGTCTCGCAACTGTGGTGCAGGGCTGCTCCCATTTTTCTCGACGGCGGCGATCCCTGCATGGCCGGGTGGCGCCAAGTGTTCACCCGCGACGGCGCCACTCCCGCGGCAGGTCAGCGGTGGTACAGCCCGGGTCATGCGGCATGCTTGCGCGCCCTCAGCGAGCGCGGATTTCGTGACTTCTATGAGGGCGGGGTGGCGGAGCACATCCTTGCCTACTCCAAGGCCACCGGCGGCGTTATGAGCCGCGATGATCTGGCTGCCCACAGTAGCGAATGGGTGGACCCGATACGCGTGTCATACCGGGGTCACGATATATGGGAGATTCCACCGAACGGCCAGGGTATTGCCGCGTTGATTGCGCTGGGCATGCTGGAAGACAAGGACATGGCATCTCTCCCCCACGGCGGCGAAGAGGCCTGGCACCTGCAGATCGAAGCCATGAAGCTGGGCTTCGCCGATGCTTACCGCTACGTGGCGGATATGGCCTGTGTGGAAGTGCCGGCGGCAGGATTGCTCGACCCCGGTTACCTTGCTGCCCGCGCCGCCCTCATTGGCGATCGGGCACGGGTGCCGGAGTCCGGCCGGCCACCCGGCGGCGGAACCGTTTACCTTTGCACGGCAGACCGCGATGGCATGATGGTGAGCTTCATTCAATCCAACTACGAGGGCTTTGGCAGCGGCGTGGTAGTGCCCGAATTCGGAATCTCCCTGCAGAATCGAGCTTCGGGCTTCACCCTCGAGCCGGACCACCCCAACGAGGCCGCCGGCGGCAAGCGGCCGCGGCATACCATCATTCCCGGCTTCATCACCCGCGATGGGCAACCCGTCGGCCCCTTCGGCGTCATGGGCGGCGAAATGCAGCCCCAGGGGCATTTACAGGTGGTGAGCTCGATGCTGGATCACGGCTTCAACCCCCAGGCGGCCCTGGACGCGCCCCGCTGGCGTGTGGACGGTGGCCTGGACGTGGCGGTGGAACCGGGTACCCATGAGCGGCTGCTGGCGGCACTCACCGAGCGCGGTCACCGCCCCGTGGTAGCCGCGGACCGCTTGCGTTTCGGGCGCGGTCAAATCATCGTGCGCCTGGACGATGGTGTTTACGCCGCCGGCAGTGAGCCACGCACCGACGGCGCGGCGGTGGGTTATTAACCACTCCCCCGGGCTCAAGCCCCGCCGCTTACGCGTCGATACAAGTTCATGAGCATGCCGGCGGTGGCGCCCCAGACGACCCGATCCTGGTACTCGAACAGGTAGTAGCTTCGCCGGCGGCCGTTGAAGTCGCGGCTGCGTTTCTGGTGGTTGGCGGGGTCGAAGAGGTAATCGAGAGGTACCTCGAAAACTTCCGCGACCTCAAAACTGTCCAGGGCCAGGGTAAAACCCTCGCTCACGAAGCTCACCACCGGTGTGACCCGGAATCCGGTGCCGGTTTCGTAGTCGTCGAGCAGGCCGACGACCTCGATGAAATCCTCGGCAAGCCCGATCTCCTCGCGGGTTTCCCTGAGAGCGGTTTCCACCGAGCCCGCATCGGTGTGCTCCCGGCGACCCCCGGGAAAGCTCACCTGGCCCGCGTGGTCGTGGAGATGATCCGTGCGCTGGGTGAGCAAGACTTGAAAGCCTGCGGGCCGCGCCACCAGCGGCACCAGGACGGCCGCCGGTGTCAGGGGTGATTCCGACCTGGGCATGGCATCCAGATCGTGGTCGCCGATCGGTGCCGGCGAATCGTCGGCGAGCGTCCCGGCGACATTTCTCAAGGGTTTGATCGACTGAATAATTTTTTCGCGCATCTGGAAAGATAATGGTCTGTGGAGAATTCGATGGCAACTCGGCCCATACTAATCTGATGGGTAGGCACAAATCCGTGAAGGGTTGGCTTCGTTCCTGCGCTCCATGTCTACACCCCCACCCTGTCCCTCCCCCTCGAGGGGAGGGGACCTTGCCCGATACGCATGGACTCAATTTTATGCATAGCTATTCAAAGACATGAGCACCCCTGACCCAGAGCCCCTGTGGAGCAGCGCCGCCGATACCTATACGCGCATAAGGGACAATATCGGCACAGTGATGCGGGGCCAATCCCAGGCCATACGCAAGCTGTTGGCGGCCTTTGCCGCCGGTGGCCACGTGCTGCTCGAGGATGTGCCAGGCACCGGCAAGACGACCCTGGCCAAGGCATTGGCGCGTTCAATCGATGCCGACTTTCAGCGTATTCAATTTACGCCGGACCTGCTGCCTGCGGACATCCTCGGGGTATCGTTGTTCAACCAGCGCGAGCAGGCATTCGAGTTCCACGAAGGGCCCGTATTCACCAACATCCTGCTCGCCGACGAGATCAACCGCGCCTCCCCGAGGACCCAGTCTGCGCTCCTGGAGGCAATGGGTGAAGGGCAGGTAAGCCTGGACGGTGTGTGTCGCCCCCTGGACCCGCTGTTTTTCGTCATCGCCACCCAGAACCCCATCGAGTTTCAGGGCACCTACCCGCTGCCGGAGGCGCAGATGGATCGTTTCGCCCTGCGCTTCAGCCTCGGCTACATCAGCGCCTCGGAAGAGGTGCAGATCCTCTCTGACCAGAGCATGAAGCACCCTCTGGACAGCCTGGCAGCGGTCAGCAGCCATGCCGATATCGAGCGCCTGCGCGAGGGCGTGTGCGCCATCGCCATCGCCGACGAACTGAAGAACTACATCGTCGATCTCATCGTTGCGACCCGCGAAGCCGACGGTGTGCTCATCGGGGCGAGCCCGCGGGCCTCCCTGGCGGTGATGAAATGCGCTCAGGCGCTTGCGCTGTTCGACGGCCAGGATTTCGTGACGCCGGAACACGTGCAGGAAATCGCCACCCCGGTAATCGCCCACCGCCTGGTCATGGATCCCCAGGCCCGCTATTCCGGATCCGATGCCGCCGGTGTCGTCGCGAAGGTCCTCGACGGGGTGCCGGTGCCGGCCTGAGCGGCCGCCCTCGGCGGTTGCCGCCAATCCTGATGCTGAAACGCTTACTGTATCGTGCCCACGCCGCCGTCTTCCGGGTAGACGGTTGGTTCAAGCAACGTTTTACCAGCGCCGGCATGCTGCTGGTGGGATTGCTGGTGCTTGCCGGCGTGTTCGGTGTTAACACCCGCGCCAATCTCGCCTATCAGCTCGCGACCCTTGCCATGGGCCTGCTGTTGGTGGCGATGCTCGGCGCGCTCTGGTTTCGCCCGGCGATCAGCATTCGCCGCCGCCTGCCTCGGTATGCGAGCGAAGGCGACCCGTTGCAGTACGTGATCGAAGTGGAGAACCATTCGCGGCGTGTGCAGCGGGGCTTGCTGATTCAGGAACAGGTGCAAGGCTCGCCGCTGGCGGCCATGGTTGGCGGTGGTCGTCTGGTCAGCTACAGCAACTGGGTTGCCGCGGTGCGCCGGCGCATCGGCGCCCGCCCACGAGCGCTTCCAGTGCCGGATGTGCCGCCAGGCGGCCGGGTCGAAGTGCGCATGCAGTGGCGGCCGCTTCGCCGGGGATACGTGCGTCTTGCCGGCTGTTCGTTGCTGCGCCCGGATCCCCTGGGCCTGTTTTACGCACGCAAACACCTGCGCCTTCGCGAGTCCTTGTTGGTATTGCCGAGACGCTATCCGGTGAACTGGACCGCCTGGACCGGTGAGCTGCGCGATAAACCCGGCGGCTTGAGTCAGGCCGCGTCCACGTCGGGGGTGGAAGAGTTCGCGACGCTGCGCGAATACCGTCCCGGCGATCCGCTTCGCCACATCGACTGGAAAGGCTGGGCGCGTCTCGGCGTTCCCATCGTCAAGGAATTCTTCGAAACCTGCTTCGTGCGCCAGGCGCTAATACTCGATACGTCCTTGCCGGCCGACGCCCGTGCCGCGCGCTTCGAAGCGGCTGTGTCGGTGGCGGCATCTTTCGCCGCTTCCGGTCCGGCCGCCATGCGCGGCGCGCTGGATCTGGTGTTCGTTGGCACCAGCGTGCACCGTGTATCGGCTGGCGCGGGTGTGGCATCCATCGATGGCGTACTCGAGGCGCTGGCCTGTGTGGAATCGCAGCCCCAGGAGAATTTCGCCATGCTCAAGGATTGTGTCCATGAGCGGGCGGGCGAACTGAGCTCCTGCGTGTGCGTACTGCTGGCCTGGGACGACGAACGCCGCGCGCTGGTCAGAAGTCTGCGCCGTAGCGGCGTGCCGGTACTGGTGCTGTTGATGAACGACGGCGACGCGGAGTCGTCCCCGGAGCCGGGTCCGATGGCGGATCAACCGGCCCGCTTCAAGGTGCTGTCACCCCAAGGTCTGGCGGCGGCGCTGGCGGGTCTGGCGCCGTGAAGCTTGCCACGGGCGTGCTGGCAGCGGCTTTGCTGCTTTGGGGTTGGCACAACGAGCTGTTGCTGATCGCGTTGCCCCTGGCCGTTATTATCGAGCTGCCGCGCTGGGTGCCCTGGCGCTGGCAACTCGACCACAAGGACTTTCAACGTCTTGCCGATGTGACTACCGTGGGCTTCGTTCTGCTGGCGGTCTACCAGTTCGACGACCGAGGCGCCAGCGGCATCTACGGCATCCTCTTGTGGCTGCCGGTGGCACTTTTCCCGCTGACGGCAACGCAGCTCTACAGCACCCGGGAACGCATCGACTACACGGCATTGTTCTGGTCGGTGCGGGCCGCCGTTGCGCGGGGCAAAGTCTCCGATCCGGGCGGCGTCGACATTCGTCTCACCTACGTGGTGGTGTGCCTGGTGTCCGCCTCCGGCGGCGGCGCGCATCCGCGGTTGTTACTGCCGTCGGCGGCGGCATTGGCCGTGTGGGTGTTGTGGAGCAATCGCCCACGCCGTTACCGCGCCTCGAGCTGGGTCGCGATAGCAGCAGTGAGTCTTGCCGTGTGTTTCCTGTTGCAGGCGGCAACATTGCAGGCGCGCCGAATCATCGAACCATTGGCGATGGCCTACCTCGAGGACCGCATCGCCGCGCGCGGCGATCCCTATCGCGCGTATACCGCAATCGGGCACATCGGTAAGCTGAAACTGTCGGACCGAATCCTGCTGCGGGTGACGCCGGATGAGAGCGGACGAAAGCCGACCTTGCTGCATGAAGCGAGCTATCAAACATTCGCCCGCAACATGTGGGTATCGCGGCGTTCGACTTTTGACGAGCTGCGTTCCAGTGCCGAGGGAACCGCTTGGCACATCGCCGAGGAGCCCGAGCACATGTCCTCGATGTCAATCGCCGCCTATTTGCCCCGCGGCAAGGGCTTGCTGGCGGTACCGGCTGGTACGTACCGGGTGGACAGTCTTCCCGTAGACGGTGTGTACCGCAATCGACTCGGTGCGCTCAAAGTTCTGCGAGGACCCGAAGTGGTGAACTTTCGCGCCCACTACCGGCCCCATGACTTCCTCGATGCCGCCCCGGAAGCTGCCGATCTAGCCTTGCCCAAAGCGCAGCGAGAATTGTTCGGCGGGCTTGCCCGGGATCTGGAACTCGATGGCAATCGGGACCGCCATGCGGTCGAGCAGGTGCGGCAGTTTTTCTCTCGCGGCTTTACCTACACCCTGAACCTGAAAGCGCGGCGCACCGAGGCGACGCCACTGGCGGAGTTTCTGCTTCGTTCGCGCAGTGGACACTGTGAGTACTACGCGACGTCCACCGTATTGTTGTTGCGCGCCGCCGGAATTCCGGCCCGTTACGCCACCGGCTATTCGGTTCAGGAGTACAGCGAGCTCGAGGAACGTTATTTGGTGAGGCGCCGCCACGCGCATTCGTGGGCGCGCGCCTGGGTGAACGGTGGATGGCGCGATGTGGACACCACGCCCGTGGTGTGGGCCGCGCTGGAGTCCGCGGGCGCCTCCTGGTGGCAGCCCGCTTACGACGTGGGATCCTGGCTGGCATTCCTGTTCGCCGAGTGGCGATGGGAGGAAACGGAGGGTGAGACCAAGAGCTGGATGTTGTGGCTGGCCCTGGCGCTCCTGCTGATCCTCGTGTGGCGCATGGCCCGGCGGCAGCGGGTTTTGCGTAAGGGCGAGGGCGGCATTGCCGCAAGCGGGAGTTGGGTTCGCCAGGGGACGGACTCCGCTTTTTACACCATCGAGCAGCGGCTGATTGCCGCCGGGCACCTGCGCCGCCGGGGAGAATCCGTCAGCGCCTGGCTGCGCCGATTGGCGCAAAGCGGCGCGGCGCCGGAGACGGCGGAACTTCTTCGCGACATTTTGCCGCTGCATTATCGTTACCGGTTTCACCCCCTCGGTCTGGATGATGACGGGCGCCGCGAGCTGGCAACCCGTTCCCGCAAATGGCTCGCCCGGAACCCGGCGAACCCTCGTTAGGGTCTTGAAAGTGCCCGAAAATCAATAACTTCCTGTTTTTGACCCGGCGACGACTTAGTTTCCCATTTTGTGAAGTCCGTCGCAGATGGTGCGCGACGCCTGTGCCACACTATTCACTGAAGAGACGTAAACGATGGTTCTGACGGTCGGTTCGACCAGGTAGTGCCGCAGGGTGAGCGGAACTCGGGTCGAATTCAGTCTCCTCCCCTAACTTGGGCCGCGTTTCGCGGCCTTTTTTTCGTCCCTGGATTAACCTTAAACTGTTCCCATACCAAGCATGTTCTCCCACGACCATGATTCCACTGCTGCGATTTTCAGTGACGATGGCCTTGCTCGGCGTGGCCTGCATGCTGTCCGTGACGGCGAGTGCTGAGCAGTTCACCACGAATTTCCTGCCCCTGGCCATTGCACCGGACGCCCGCCCGCCGGACCACGAGCTGGCGCGGGGAAAGTTTCTGATTGCCAGCCGCGGTCTGGTAGACCCTAACTTTTCACAAAGCGTCGTGCTTGTGCTCGAGTATGATGCCAAGGGTGCCCTTGGTTTGATCGTCAATCGACCCACTAAGGTGCAGTTGACCGAGCTGCTTCCCGAAATTGAAGAGCTCAAGGAGCGCACCGATATCGTCTACGTTGGTGGGCCGGTATCGAAGAACCGCATCGTACTGCTCATGCGCACCGAGCAGCAGCTGCCGGATGCCGGGCGTATCTTCGCCGATACATACGTCAGTTCCAGCATGGAGACGTTAAAACAAGCCGTCTCCATGAGCGGCGAGGGCGGTACTTTCCACGCTTTCGTGGGTTATGCCGGTTGGGGCCCCGGGCAATTGGATCAGGAGGTCTCCCGGGGTGATTGGCACGTTTCCCCCGCCCAGGAAGCCATTGTCTTCGACCGCGCACCCGAGGAGATCTGGCCTGAGCTCATCGAAAAGAATTCCGGCCAGTGGGTACGCAATTCACTTCCCCGGCTACAGGTGGCGGTCGGCCATCCGTAACCGGGTATCCATAGCAATTCCCGGCCCACATTCCCAGCGTCCCGCGCCAACCCCATGACGCCCCTGGAACGCTATCAGGCCGAGCTTGCGCGCGGCGAGCTACAAGCCGACGCGGCCCAGCGCCGAGCTGTCGAATACACTCAGCAGCTTTATGGCACGCTACTGGAGGAATCCGAGGCGAGCGCCGGATTCCTCCAGCGGGTCCGCGGCTGGGTGCGCCCGCCGCCGCCAACGCCAACCCGGGGACTCTACTTGTGGGGTGGTGTCGGGCGTGGCAAGACCCATATCGTCAATGCGCTGTACGCGGCATTACCGTTCTCCGACAAGATGCGTGTGCACTTCCACAGCTTCATGCAACTGGTGCATGAGAAGTTGCGGGCCCTGGGAGAGCGCGAGGATCCCCTGGTTGCCGTGGCCGAGGAATTGGCGGGGGGCACCCGCATAATCTGTTTCGACGAGTTTCACGTCTCGGATATCACCGACGCCATGTTGCTCGGGCGGCTGCTGGAAACATTGTTTGCACGCGGCGTGACGCTGGTGGCCACATCCAATATTGCCCCTGACGATCTCTACCTTGGTGGATTGCAGCGCGAGCAATTCCTGCCCGCTATCGACCTCATCAAAACCCATACGGATGTGGTGCACCTGGACAGCGGCGTGGACTATCGATTGCGGGTCCTCGAGCGCAGCGAAATCTACTACTGTCCTCTGGGCGCGGCTGCCGAGCAGGCTTTGTTGACCTGCTTCGAGGCGCTGGCACGGGAAAAAGTCCTCATGGACGCGCCCTTGGACATCGCCGGGCGGAACATCGAAACCCGGGGCCTTGCCGACGGCATCGTATGGTTTGACTACACGGCGATCTGCGAAACCCCACGATCGGCCGGCGACTACATCGAAATTGCCCGGCGCTACCATACGTTGCTGCTCTCCAACGTGCCCGTCATGGACGACGAGCAACAGGACCGCGTAGTGCGATTCATCCATCTGGTGGATCAGGTCTACGAGCGGAATGTGAACCTGGTAATTTCCGCCGCCGCCCTGCCGGAGGATCTTTACACCGGTGGGCACCTGTTGGTGCGATTCGATCGGGCACGCAGCCGTCTATCGGAGATGCAGTCCCACGACTATCTTGCTGCCAAGCATCTACCCTGAATACGCCTCGAGTGTGACCGCTTTCTCGATAAGCACTAAAAAGAAGTGCCGATTGCGCTTTAACTTCCTATTCTCATTGACACATTTTTATAGCGCTGCTAAATGCAAAGGTACGCTTGTAACGAATTGAAAATTACGGGACTTATACCCATCTAACCGCGTATCGGGTTTCCCGCCAGAACCCGATTTCGCAGCATCATGGAACCCGAGGAAATGGCGATCCAAGAACAACAAAGGCAGGCCGAAGACGTGGACCAGGCAATTCTCATGCTCCTGGGTCACCGTTACGGTGATGGCCTGGTGTACCTGCAAAGCGACGCAGAAGAGCAGCTGTTTGACCAGGCCGTGCAGCTGGGCCTGGTGAGCTCAGAGGGCTACGTGACGCCCCGGGGGCTGTCTGTTCTGGCACGCTACGGCGACGACTGACCCACTTCGACCCCTCCAACAGGCGCCCAAACGGGCGCAAACGGCCTGATCCGACGACGCCTTGCGTCGGCGACCGCGATTTTTAATACTTGTACCCGCAAGCCGCGTGCGGACGCCTATTCGGGATTTCAGTCTCTGGCCACCCGCCACCATCCCCCTGGACGGCTTTCCGGTTTCCTGCTTCGCCCAGGTGACCCACGCGGCTCGAGCAGCATCAAGAAGAACACAGGGGAAACGGAGGAGTACTCATGCCCGAATACACCACGCAAGATATACGCAATGTTGCCCTGGTTGGTCACGGCGGCACCGGTAAAACGATGCTCGCCGAGGCCATGCTCTACAAGGCGGGTGCCATCGCGACCCTGGGCGAAATTGCCCGTGGGACCACGGTCTGTGACTTCGACTCCCAGGAGAAGGAACACCAGCACTCCCTCGCCACCGCCATCGCAAGCCTGAGTTTCAACGGCAAACACGTCAATCTGCTGGACACCCCCGGCTATCCCGATTTCGTTGGACGCGCGTTGATCGCGCTGCCCGCCGTGGAAACCGTCGCCGTCGTCATCGACGCGCGCTCGGGCATCGAGATGAGCACGCGCAGAATGATGGAAGCGGCCGCCGAACGTGGCTTGTGCCGGATGATCATCATCAACAAGATCGATGCCGACGATACTAATCTGGAAGTTTTGCTGGGCGAGATCCACGAGGAGTTCGGTTCCGAGTGCCTGCCCATCAACTTGCCCGCCAACGGCGGCAAAGCGGTCGCCGACTGTTTTTTGAATCCCTCCGACAGCGATACGGATTTCTCTTCGGTGTCCGAGGCCAACACCCATATCATCGATCAGGTGGTGGAATTGGACGAGGAGCTCATGGAGCTCTATCTCGAGCAGGGAGAGGAACTCGAACCGGAGAAGCTCCACGACGCCTTCGAGCAGGCTCTGCGCGAGGGACACCTGATACCGGTGTGTTTCACCGCGGGTGAGAGTGATACGGGCATTGCGGAGTTACTGGAAGTCATCGCGAGGCTGATGCCGAATCCCGTGGAAGGGAATCCCCCGCCGTTCGTGCGTGGTGCCGATGACGGCGCGGAACGTATCACCATCGAGCCTGATGCGTCCAAGCACGCCCTGGCGCACGTGTTTCAGGTCACCATCGATTCCTTCGTCGGAAAAATGGGGATCTTCCGCGTACACCAGGGAACCATTACCAAGGACAGTCAGCTTTTCGTCGGCGACGGCAGAAAGCCCTTCAAGGTCGGGCACCTGTTCAAGATTCAGGGCAAGGACCACAATGAGATCGATGCGGGAATTCCCGGTGACATTTGCGCCGTGGCCAAGATCGACGAGATCTTTTTTGACTGCGTGTTGCACGACTCCCACGAAGAAGACGAGATTCATCCGGTTGCGCTCAAATTACCCGACCCCATGTTCGGTCTCGCAATCGAGACCAGGAATCGCGGCGACGAGCAGAAGCTGTCCGATGCGTTGCACAAGCTGAGCGCGGAAGATCCCTGCTTCGTGGTCGAGCACCACGCGACATTGAACGAGACCGTCATTCGCGGCCTCGGCGATTTGCACCTGCGCATGGTGTTGGAGAAAATGAGCGAGCGGTACAACGTCGAAGTGGATACCAGGCCGCCGAAAATTGCCTATCGCGAAACCATTCGCAAAGCCGCCGAGGGCCACCACCGTCACAAGAAACAAACCGGAGGGGCGGGCCAGTTCGGCGAGGTGTATTTGCGTGTGGAACCTCTGGATCGAGGAAGCGGTTTCGAGTTCGTCGACAAGATTGTCGGTGGCGTTATTCCCCACCAGTTTATTCCCGCCGTGGAAAAGGGTGTACGCCAGGTGCTCGACAGCGGCGCCGTAGCGGGTTACCCGCTCCAGGACGTGCGCGTTACCGTGCATGACGGCAAGTTTCATGCTGTGGATTCCAAGGAAGTGGCATTCGTGGCCGCCGGCAAAAAGGCATTTATCGACGCCATTGAAAAGGCCAATCCCATCGTGCTCGAACCGGTGGTGGATATTCACGTATCCGTTCCACAGGCGAACATGGGCGATATCACCGGCGATCTGTCGTCCAAACGCGGCCGTATAAGTGGAACTTCCACCGGCAGTGGCGGCATGCTTACGGTTTCAGGCAAGGTTCCCTTGAGTGAACTCGACAGTTATCAATCGGAATTGAAATCCGTCACCGGCGGCGCCGGCTCCTATGCCATGCAGTTCAGCCACTACGATCCAGTTCCGGCCATGATTCAGAAACAACTCGCGTCGGAGTTCAAGCCGGCGGCGGACGAAGATTGAGTCAAGGGAAAGGAGTTCCACGCCACAAGCTTCTGATCGCGGTCGTGGCCGTAGCAGCTCTGGCGCTGGGTGCGGTCGCATCGTTTCTGACCTCGCGCCAGGAGGCGCCACAGATCGACGGTTTGCTGTGGCCGCATTCCAAGGCATTGGGCGAGTTCACTCTAGAAGACCATCACCACGAGGCGTTCACCCTGGAGAGCATGACGGGCGCCTGGACGCTGCTGTTCTTCGGCTATACCCATTGTCCGGACGTGTGTCCGGTGACCTTGTCGGTATTGAAGAATGCCGTCGCCATGATGGGGGCGGCCGGCGCCGAGCCGCCCCGGGTCGTGTTCGTGTCCGTGGATCCGGCACGGGACAACCTGGAGCACCTGGCCGCTTATGTGAGCCATTTCAATCCCGAATTTCTCGGTGTCACCGGAAGCGAATCGAACCTCGGGGCCTTCGCCCGCCAGCTGGGTGTTCTGTACATGCGCGCCGATCCGGACAACGGCGGCGACTACCTGGTGGATCACACCGCCGCGGTGTTTCTCATCGATCCACGCGGCCACCTGGTGGCGCTGTTCCAGGCGCCCCACGTCGCTAAGACCTTTGCCCGGGATATTCCGAAAATTCAGGACCTGGAATGGAACTGAATGGAGTCCGGGGTATCTACAGGTCTGGGCCTGGGTTGCGCAGGCGTTGCGCTCGCACCGTCGCTGCTCGCAACTCACAATAAATCACTGAGGAGATAGGGATGAGAACATTCACCAAGGCGATAGTCACCATTGGGAGCGCCATTGCTTTGACAGCAGGGACGATTCCATCGGTGAGTGCGGATGACGAGGCTGCCATCAAGTACCGTCAGGCTGTCATGAAAGCCGTAGGTGGCCACATGGGCGGCGCCGTCGCCATCATTAAGGGCAAGGTGCCCTATAAGGTCGATTTGGT
>JAACFO010000174.1 GCA_009937425.1 Gammaproteobacteria bacterium | reverse complement strand
TTTTTTCCGCGAGTCCGACTTTATCACCATCCACATGGTCCTCAGTGACAGAACCCGCGCCCTGGTCGGTAAGCACGAGCTGGCCCTGATGAAACCCACGGCAGCGCTGGTCAACACCTCCCGCGGCCCCATCGTCGACGAGAAGGCGCTCATCGATGCGCTGCGCTCGGGCTCCATCGCCGGCGCTGGTCTGGATGTTTTCGATACCGAACCGTTGCCTGTGGACCATCCCTTGCGCAGTATTCCGAACACCGTTCTCACCGGGCACACCGGCTACGTCATGCAGGAAAATTACACGCTCGGTTACAGCCAAGCCGTCGAGGACATCACGGCGTGGCTTGCGGGGAACCCGCTTCGGGTGCTGAACGAAACCCATTGACCAAAGGATCATCAACCATGAGCCCAGCTACCCGACTACGCAAACTCCTGGCGGCACCCGAAATCCTCGTCATGCCCGGCTGCTACGACGCCATGTCTGCGCGGCTCATCGAGCGCGCCGGATTCAAAACGACCTTCATGGGCGGCTTTGCGGTGTCGGCATCACGCATCGGCATGCCGGACACGGGTCTCATCTCCTATGCGGAGATGGTGGATCAGGGCAATAACATCTGCTCGGCTGTCTCAATCCCGGTGATCGGCGACGGCGACACCGGTTACGGCAATGCATTGAACGTGCAGCGCACGGTGCGCGGATATGCACGGGCGGGATTCGCCTGCGTAATGATCGAGGACCAGGTGGCGCCGAAACGCTGCGGCCACACCCGGGGAAAGCAGACCGTGGACCGCGACGAAGCTTTCGCCCGCGTCCAGGCGGCCGTCGATACCCGCGAAAGCGGCACCGACATTCTCATCATGGCGCGCACCGACGCCAACGCCACGGAAGGTTTCGACGAGGCGCTGGACCGTGCCCGCACCTTTGCCGAGATTGGCGTCGACATCACCTTCCTGGAGGCGCCGCGCAACGAAGAGCAAATGCGCGCCTATTGCGAAAAGGTACCCGGCCCCAAGATGGCCAACATGGTCGAGCAGGGCGATACCCCGGTCTTGAGTCCAGGCGTGCTGCAGGACATCGGTTACAGCATCGCCATTTATCCCATCACGCTCATGCTGGCCGGCATCAACGCCATGGAGCAGGCGCTGGCGGCGCTGGCGGCGGGGCAAATTCCTGACAACGCCGCCGAGTTCGCACACCTGCGCGACATCGTCGGCTTCCCGGATTACTACGAAGCAGAGAAACGCTATGCCGCCGACTGAAGACAAGCAACTCAATCAGCCCCTCGGGGGTAACGAGATGCCGCGTTTCGGCGGCCCGGCCACCATGATGCGCCTGCCGACGCAGCCCGACACCCAGGGGCTCGACGCCTGCTTCGTCGGCGTGCCCTTCGACATCGGCACTTCGAACCGCAGCGGCGCGCGATTAGGACCGCGTTCCATTCGCGCCGAGTCCGCCCTTATCCGGCCATACAACATGGCAACCCGGGCGGCACCCTTCGACACCCTGCAGGTCGCCGATATCGGCGATGTCGCTATCAACACATTCAACCTGGCGGCCAGCATCGCGATCATCGAAGAAGCCTACGATGGCATCATCGCCAATGGCTGCCGGCCCCTCACCCTCGGTGGCGATCACACAATCGTGCTGCCGATAATGCGCGCCCTGCATCGTAAATACGGCCCACTGGGAATCATCCACGTGGATGCCCACGCGGACGTCAACGATCACATGTTCGGTGAAAAAATCGCCCACGGCACACCCTTTCGGCGCATCGCCGAGGAAGGCCTGGTGGATGGCAAGCGCGTGGCGCAGATCGGATTACGCGCCACCGGCTACACGGCGGAAGACTTCGACTGGCCGCGCTCACAAGGATTCAGAGTGGTGCAGGCGGAAGACTGCTGGCATAAGTCGCTCACGCCACTGATGGCGAAAATACGCGCAGAAATCGGCCCGGGTCCCGTCTACATCAGCTTTGACATCGACGGTCTGGACCCCGCCTTCGCGCCGGGCACAGGCACACCGGAGATCGGCGGACTCACTGTCATGCAGGGAATGGAGATCATCCGCGGCTGCCGGGGACTCGATATCGTCGGCTGTGATCTGGTGGAAGTCTCACCGCCATACGACGTGTCCGGAAACACCTCGCTCACCGCGGCCAATCTACTCTACGAAATGCTGTGCGTGCTTCCGGGAGTGGATTACCGGAATTAAATCTTCCGGCACCAGAACTGGTACATGGAGCGAAAGCTCTCCGGGTGCTGCTGCTCGTACGCGGCCCAGGCTTGCAGATCGGTAAGCGCGGCGTCGGGATACTCGCGGCGAAAACCCTGTTCCACTTCCGTGATAGTCAGCTCGAAGCCGAGAAACTCCAAACCCTTCTCCTCCAGCAGCTTGCTGAGTTCCGGCAGCGTCAGTTGCGTTTCTTGAACGTGGAATAACAGATCCCGGCACTCGCTGGTGCTGAAAAAATCCGTGGACCCGATGAGCTCGGCAAGCGGCCCTCGAACGCCTTCCCCGAGCACCTGTTGGCGGAATAAACGGATATCGTTTACGCCGGAGCCGAACCCGGATGCACGAATAAGCGCACGGGCTTCCAGCAGGGGGGCACGGGCCAGGCGGCTGTAAAGGGCCAGGGCGATGAGCCCTCCTGGTATCAGCAGCTGCACCAAACGCTCCAGCCCGGCAGCCGGATCCTGCATGTGGTGCAGCACGCCGGTACAGTTGATTACATGGTAAGGCTCGCCGCTGGTGTCCATCTCGAGAATATCCTCCTGCCGGAAGCGGATATTCTCGAGCCCGTACTCGGCAGCTTTGCGCATTCCGTAGGCGAGACTCGCGCGGCTGAGATCGACAGCCGTCACGTCGACCTTGTCCAGATGCAGTGCCCCGTTGATAGCGTCCATACCGGTGCCGCAACCGGCGAACAACATGCGCAGGGGGCCACCGAGTTCCGCCGGCGCGACATAGCCCGGACTCCAGCGCCGCACCCGCTGCTCGATGTTGAGCACCTCGCCGCGGGTAATTGCCAACCACCGGGGATATGGGTTCTCCTCGTATTGCATCCGCACCGCTTTCGACACGCCGTCCCGGATCGCTGCACCGGTGGCGATGCGCGCATCCAAGTCGCGCTCCACCAGGGGCTCGTGCAGGGATACGCGCAGAACTTCGGCGAGGGCGCGGGGCCAGACTTCAGCGGGTAGCGCTCTCAGTCGTGCCGCGCAGGCGATGCGCCACAACGGGCGATAGCAGGCATATACCAGCAAGTCGGGCACAATCGCCTGGTCGGGAGAAGCCGCCGACGAGCAGACATCGATAATGTGCCGCTCCAGGACAGCCACGGCGTGCTCTTCCTCGGGTGTAACCGCCCAGACGAATTCGTTCAGAAAGCACTGGATCGCCACGGCGCCTGCACCATCCCAACGTGATTGCGCCATGGTGGTCTCGTGGTCGGCGTCTGCGAGCCACCGGGCTCGGCATCGAGTAAGCAACCGCTCCAGTGGCGCACTCACATTGACCGTGCGCTGTAGATAGAGGCGGGCGATCCCGTCGTCCAGTAACCCGTCGCACAGGGACTCCGCTGACGGCGTCGATCCATGCTCCGCCACCAGTGCGTGCTTGCGCTCCAACAAGCAGGCCGCCCCGTGACCGAGGGTACGCGGATTGACCGACTTCGCTCGCAGCAGAGGCGCGACCACCGTTTCCAACAGCGCCGCGTCGACTCCCGCAGGAAGCATGTCCAGGCTTTCGAGAAGCCCGTGCAGCGCGCCCGAATGATCGTCGTCCCGGTCCAGCGCCCGAACATAACCAGCAATCGCCTGGGCTGTTTCACCCACAGCTGCGTGGGCGCCGCCGATCCGGTAGTGCACCTCGGCAAAGTCCGCTCCGAGACTCGCCGCCTGCTGAAAGGCGTCCAAAGCGCCCCGCGCATCTGTCAGGGCGAAGCGCGCGCAACCGAGATAGTAATGCGCCTGGGGTACACCTGAATCCGCGGCAACGGCTCTTTCCAGCAGCGTCGCCGCCTCCTCGAACGACCCCTGGCCGGCGCGTAGACTGCCGAGATTCAACAACGCGTCGGCGAATTCCGGCACCAGCGCCAGGGCCTCCTGGTATGCAGCCTCGGCCTTCGCGGTCTGCCCCAGAGCCGTCAGCGCCAATCCCAGGTTGTTGTGGAACGCGGGTGCCCGGGGGTTTTTCGTTATCGCCCTGGTGATCAAGGCCACGGCATCTTCGTTGCGATCCCGCTGATGGGCAACAACACCGGTCAGGTGCAGAGCATCGGCATGCTCGGGCTCACGGGCGAGCACGCGGGAGTAAAACTGCGCTGCCTCCTCGAGCTGACCACGTTCGTGCAGCGCCGTAGCCTGCTGCATCAAGTCTGCAATGGAATCCATCATCATTTAGTCGGCAACTAGATAGCAGTGCATAAATACACTACACCAGCGTATCAGGCTCGGTCCCCTCCCCCTCGCCCAGAGGCGGCTTGTCCCCGAAGGGGAAGGGACAGGGAGGGGGTGTAGACAAGGAGCGTATAGCGAAGCCACGTGTGTAGCGGATTTCTGCACAGCTATTTAGAATCCGTCTTCGTCCAGAGGTTGAAATTCACAACTGTGCTTTTCCCATTCCTGTCCGTTGAATGGCCGGACCTGCATATTCTTGACCGTCCCCGGGTCGACGCATCGCACATTGATGTTGTATCCCTCGGGGTGGGATCGGGGAATGTAGAATGATTTCACGCCGCAGTAACGGCAAAAAAGATGCCGCGCGACACCGGTATTGAATGTGTAGGTGCTGAGACAGTCCTCGCCCTGGAGGAGCGTGAAACGGGATGGTGGCACGGTCAGCCCCAGGTAGCCCGACTTACTGCAAATCGAGCAGTTACACTCGGATACGAGGATATTCTCTTCAGCCATGAACTCGAAGCGTACTCTCGCGCAATGGCATCCCCCGGAATGTTTGATCATTTGCTTGCCCCAGATAATTCAATGACTTGAAGCCGGCCTTCAGGCCCGGGCAGGCGGTTGATGCCCCCGGCCCGTCATTCTATGATGATCGTCTCCCCACTTTGCACAACACCGACGCGTCTCGCAATTGGCGGACGAGGAGTGCCCGAAATGATCGCCGTGACCCGCAAGTTATCTGAATTCACTGCCGCATTGCGATTCGACCAGTTGCCCCACGAGGTGGTGGAACGTACCCGTTTGCTGGTCATGGACCACGTGGGCATTGCTTTGCGTGCCCGCCACGCCGCCGACCTCAACGATGCCATGTCGCACACCCTGGCGAAGCTCGGTATGGATGCTGGAAGCGCCAGCGTCATTGGCGATGAAAGAGGCTACGCGCCCCCGGCGGCGGCGCTTTACAACGGCAATCTTGCCCACTCCCTGGATTTCGACGACACCCACGCGCGCGGCTCCATCCACCCCAGTGCCCCCATCGTTCCCGCCGCATTCGCCGCCGCCGAGATGGCAGGCGCCAACGGCAGGGACATCATCGCCGGCATCGTCGCCGGTTACGAGGTGCAGATCCGTTTGAGTATCGCCTTACAGCCCAGCGAGCACTACGCCCGCGGCTTCCACCCCACCGCCACCTGCGGCGTATTCGGAGCTGCCGCCGCCGCAGCCAGGGTCTTCGGGCTTTCGGCGGACCACATCGCCAACGCATTCGGTCTGTGCGGCAGCCAGGCGGCCGGCTCGATGCAATTTCTGCTCGACGGCGCATGGAACAAGCCCTTTCATACGGGTTACGCCGCCATGGGCGGCCTGATGGCCGCGAGCTTCGCCGCCGATGGCTTTCGCGGCGCCGGCCAGGCCCTGGAAGGCAAGGCAGGCTTTCTGCAGGCCTACGCGCCTAACTCCGACCATCAGGCGGCGGTTGCGGATCTCGGCGAAAAATTCGAAACCATGGAGATCGCAGTCAAGCCCTATCCTTCCTGCCGCTACGGCCACGCCGCCATGGACGCGCTCATCGAATTGCGGGCCGCCAACGACATCGACTATCAGGACATCGAGTCCGTGGAGGTCGGCCTGCCACGTACCGGCTGGAATCTCATCGGCGATCCCGAGAACGACAAGCAGAATCCGAAAAACTACGTGGACGGGCAATTCTCAATGCCCTTCGTAGCGGCTGTGGCGATACGCGATGGCAAAATGGGTTGGGACTCCTACGCACCTCACCTCAAGGACGTGGATCCGAAGGTGGAAGCCGAGTTCCCCGCTCACATGGGCGGCCTGGTGCGGGTGCACACGGGTAGCGGCAAGTTCGAAAAGATGGTGGTCATTGCCAGAGGCGAGCCCGAGAATTTTCTCAGCGCCGCCGAGATGCGCGGGAAGTTCGACGATCTGACAAGACCCTATCTGAGCGAGACCGAGCGCGACACCTTGGCCGGCGCGCTGCTGCGCCTGGACGAATGCACGGATATGCGCGCTCTGCTGGCCCTCACCCGCTCGCCTCGAGACACCCATTTGCGGGCGGCCGGCTCGGACGACTGACGCCCCTCCCATGGCAGCGAAGCACGGATCCACTACGGAGTTACATTATCGCGAAGCCGTAGGCCGCCACTTCGAGCATTTCGCCGTGGGCGACGTCTACAACCACCAGCCCGGACGCACCATCTCCGAGACCGACAACACCTGGTTCACGCTGCTCACCATGAACGCCCACCCGCTGCATTTCGACGTTGCCTACGCGTCGAACAGCGAATTCGGCCGGCCGCTGGTCAACTCCTGCCTGACGCTGTCGATGGTGGTGGGCATGAGCGTCAGGGATTTGAGCCAGAACGCCGTCGCCAATCTGGGCTGGGACAAGATCAAGTTGACGGCGCCGGTGTTCGTCGGTGACACCATCTATGCCTCATCGAAAGTGCTCGCCACGCGGGAGTCCAGGAGCCGGCCGAACCAGGGCATTGTCACGGTTCTAACCACGGGCAGGAAAGCCGACGGCACGGAGTTCATGCACTTCGAACGCGCCTTCCTGGTGCCCAAACACGAAAAAGGGTGAGGGGGCGCCAGCGCGAATCGCGGATCCGCCTGCCATGACTACCCGCAACTCCAACGACGACGAGGCCCTGATACTCGCGAGCATCGATCGCTTCCTGGCCCGCGAGGTCGCGCCCTACGCCCACGATCTGGAGGCGACCGATACTTATCCCGAGGCCATCGTCGAGCAGATGAAAGATCTCGGGCTGTTCGGCGCCACCATCGATCCCGAGTATGGCGGTCTCGGTCTGCCCGCCGTGACGTACGCGAAGATCGTCGAGCGTGTTTCCGCCGTCTGGATGTCGGTATCGGGCATCTTCAACTCCCACTTGATCATGGCGGCGGCGGTGCAGCGCTTCGGCACCGAGGCGCAGAAGCGCCACTACCTGCCGCGTTTTGCCCGCGGCGAGCTGCGCGGCGGCATCGCACTGACCGAACCGGACTGCGGCACGGACCTGCAGGCGATCCGCACTAAAGCGGTAAGGGACGGTGAGCACTACATCGTCAACGGCACCAAGGCCTGGATAAGCAACAGCATCGAAGGAAACATTCTTGCCGTGCTGGTGAAGACAGACCCGGCGGCGCAGCCGCCACGCCGGGGCATGAGCTTGCTGTTGGTGGAGAAAGGCCCGGGATTCCAGGTCAGCCGCAAGCTCGAGAAAATCGGCTACAAGGGCATCGATTCCGGAGAACTGGTTTTCAACGACTGCCCCGTGCCGGCGGACAATCTCATCGGCGGCGAAGAAGGCCAGGGCCTCAAGCAAATACTCGCGGGGCTCGAGCTCGGGCGCATCAATGTCGCCGCCCGCGGCGTCGGCATCGCGCGCGTCTGTCTGGACGAATCCGTGGCTTACTCGCAGATCAGAAAGACCTTCGGTAAACCCATCTGCCAGCATCAGTCGATCCAGATCAAGCTCGCGGAAATGGCCACCCGTCTCGAGGCTGCGCGACTTCTGACCGAGGCGGCCGCGCGCGCCTACGACAATGGACAGCGCTGCGACATGGAAGCCGGTATGGCCAAATTGTTTGCCACCGAGACCGCGATCCACAACAGTCTGGAAGCCATGCGCATCCACGGCGCCTACGGTTATTCCAAGGAATTCAACATCGAGCGCTACTATCGGGACGCACCGCTGCTCGCCATCGGCGAGGGCACCAACGAGTTGCAACGGATCATCATTGCCAGGCAGCTCGTGGAGCGAAACCCGGCGTGACGCTGCCCCTGGACGGTGTTCGCGTGCTGGCCGTCGAGCAATACGGCGCCGGCCCCTTCGGCACGATGTTTCTCGCCGACCAGGGCGCCGAGGTCATCAAGATAGAAAACCCCCACGACGGCGGCGACATTTCCAGGGACGTGGGACCGTATTTTTTCGAACGTCACGACAGCGTCTTCTATCACAGCTTCAATCGGAACAAGAAAAGCATGACCCTGGATCTCCGCCAGAGTGCGGGTCAGGAAGTGCTCCACGACCTGGTGGCGGGCTGCGACGCGCTCACATCCAATCTGCGTGGTGACGTTCCGGAGAAGCTGGGACTCACCTACGCCCACCTGAAGGCCAGCAATCCGAAAATCGTCTGCGCGCACCTGAGCGCGTACGGGCGCACGGGACCGCGGGCAAGCTGGCCGGGTTTCGACTACCTCATGCAGGCTGAGGCGGGATTCTTGTCGCTGACCGGCGAACCGGATGCGCCGCCGGCGCGCTTCGGACTATCCATGGTGGATTTCATGACCGGCCTCGGTCTCGCCTACGCCGTGTTGGCAGCACTAACCGCTGCGCGCACCAGCGGCATCGGGCGCGATATGGACGTCAGTCTTTTCGACATGGCTCTCGCCAACACCAGCTATGTCTCCGCCTGGTATCTCAACCAGGGCCATTGCCAGGATCGTCTGCCGCGATCGGCGCACCCATCGCTTACTCCCTGTCAGCTCTATCCGACCAGCGACGGTTGGATATTCATCATGTGTAACAAAGAAAAATTCTGGCCCGCTCTGTGCGAGCTGGTGGAGCGGCCGGAGTGGATCTCGGATCCCCGATTGCAAACATTCGCCGACCGGCTCACGAACCGCGACGTGCTGACGGAGCTTCTGGACGAGGCGCTGGGGGGGCGCGCCACCGCGGACTGGCTTTCACGCTTCGCCGGCAGCGTCCCGGCTGCGCCGGTATATAACATTGCCGAAGCGTTGGACAATCCCTTCGTCACCGAGCATGGCCGCCTGCAAACACTCACCCACCCCAGCGCCGGCGAGTACCGACTGGTTGCGCCGCCGGTGCGCTCGGCCGAATCACCGCCGTCGCGTCCGGCGCCGGCGTTGGGCGAGCATACCGATGCCCTGCTCACCGAACTCGGCTACGATCCACAGCGGTTGCGCAAGTTACGTTCTTCGGGAGTGATCTGAAATGAGGATTTCACGCTAATGACTCATACCGCAAAAACCGCTCTCATTACCGGCGGCGCCGGAGGCCTGGGAAAGGCCATGGCGAAAGCCTTGACGGCGGATGGATTTAACACGGCGATCTTCGACACCAACCAGGGCGCCGCCAGCGAAGTTGCCGGTCAGATCCGCGAACAGTCCGGGACTGATTGCGCCATCGCAATTGTCGGAGACGTATCCGATGAAAAAGCTTGCAACGATGGGGTCGCAAAATGCATCGACTACTTCGGCAGCATCGACGTTCTGGTGAACAACGCCGGTATCGGCGTGAGCTCCATCCGGCCCGATGCCGAGCGCAATCACCCGAGCATCGAAGAAATCGACCGGCCCCTCTGGGATCGGTTTTTTGCCGTCAACGTTACCGGTCCCATGTTGATGGTGCGCGCCGCTACGCCGTATATGCGCGCCAACGGCTGGGGGCGTGTGATCAACAACACCACCAGCTTTTTCACCATGCTTCGCGTGCTGCCCTACGGCGCATCGAAGTCGGCACTGGAATCCATGTCGGCAATATGGGCGGCGGAGCTGGAGAACACCGGAATTACGGTCAACGTTCTGGTTCCAGGCGGCCCCACGGACACGCCTTTCGTCAGTGACGGGGCGGGGATCCCCCGGGACAAGATGCTGAAACCCGCGATCATGGGCCCGCCGATCCGTTGGCTTGCCTCGACGGCTTCGGACGGTGTGACCGGGCAACGCTTCGTGGCGGCCAGCTGGGATAGCGACACCGATGACGCGCAAGCGGCGAAGAATGCCGGCGCGCCCATAGGTTGGCCGGAGCTCGGGAAAGCCGTCGTCTGGCCGGACTGACCTAAAGGGCCGCGCGCTTCGACCCGGCGCCGGCGCCAACGCTGACCAAGCGGTTCCAAGCGTGGCGATCGGTGACTTCACCCAGCTGTATATCCGTGACTTCGTCGAAGAGACGCCGGGTTACTTCACCGGCTTCTTTATTATTGATAGTCAAGTGTTCGCCGTGATAAGAAATACCACCCACCGGGGCGATGGTGACGGCGGTACCCGCGCCGAAGCATTCCTGCATGCGGCCCTCGCGGATGGCGGTCATCACTTCATCGATCTCGATGCGACGCTCTTCCACGGGATCGCCGGCATCCTCCATCAGCCTGATGACACTGTCGCGCGTAACACCCGGGAGGATCGTACCGACCAGTGACGGTGTAAGAACCTTGCCGTCGATGCGGAAGAAAATATTCATGGCACCCACTTCTTCCACGTAGCGGTGCTCCAGCCCATCCAACCACAGCACTTGTGCGAAGCCCTGTTTGCGTCCCTCTTCACCGGGGAACAGACTCGCGGCGTAGTTACCCGATGTCTTGGCGGCACCCATGCCGCCCGGGGCCGAGCGGGTGAACTCTTCTTCCACTTTGAGATCGATTGCCGCAGTATCTTCGTCGAAGTAGGTACGCACGGGAGCCGTCATGACGAGAAAACGAAAGGCCTGGGATGGCCGGACCTCCAGATGCGACTCGTCACTGAAAATGAGCGGGCGAATATAAAGAGCCTGGCCCCGCTTACGTGGAATCCAGCCGTGATCGAGCTGAATCAGTGATTCCATGGCGCCGTAAAAATGCGCCTCGTCGGGGGCCGGAATGCACAAGCGCTCACAGGAGTCGCGCAGTCGCTTGTAGTTCATGTCAGGACGGAAAATGCGTACCGTCCCGTCGTCACCCATGAAGGCCTTGAGGCCTTCGAAAACCGCCTGACCGTAGTGCAGCGTGGCGTTGGCGGGATCTACGGCCACCGGGCCGTAAGGCAATACTTCCGGCCGCTGCCAGCGGCCATGCTCGTACTTCAAGCTGAACATGTGGTCGGAAAATACGTTTCCGAACCCCAGGTTATCGAAGTCGACATCGGCAAGGCGGCTGTGGCTGATTGGCGTCACGCTGAGATCGGGCAACATAAGGGGCCTCGGTGTTCTTATCCGTCGAGACGGGATGGTAAAACTCGCCGCGCCTGGGCCTCGGGTTGTGATAGCGTGGCGCGCCTGAGAGCTACCTCTCAGGCGTTAGAGTAGGCCAGATCGGGGGCCTGGGACAACGCCGGACCGCGCCTGAGGCGCTCCCGGGATCTACCACCCGTCGAGAACACCAATCCCGTAATGCACGCCAGGATCCTGTTTCCGCTGACCGCCATGCTGGCGGTGCTGACCACCTCCAGCATGGCGGTGACGGTGATTGTCGTTCTCGCCCCCGAGGCAGCACCGGAGATCGGTGTGGACGCTACCCGCATCGGCATTTACACGGCCATCGTCTATTTGTTCGCGACCCTGTCCGGCGCGGTAACCGGCGCCATGGTGGATCGTTTCGGCGCCATTCGCGTGTGCCAGATGACCATGGGGTTTGCGGCCCTGGCGATGCTGACCTTCACCCGCGGCACCCTCGCCTGGGTTGTGGTCAGCGCCGTGGTTCTGGGCTGCGCCTACGGTCCCTTTAACCCCGCCAGCGCCCACGTGCTGTGGCGCCTGTCCACACCCCGATGGCGGCCCTTCGTTTTTTCCCTCAAGCAAACCGGCGTGCCCCTGGGTGGAGCGCTCACCGGCGCGCTGATCCCGGCGCTGGTGTTGTGGGCAGATTGGAAGACCGCGGCCCTGGCGGTGGGCACCGTGGCTCTGGTGATGATGCTGCTGTTGCAACCGTTACGCCGCGACATGGACGCCGAACGCCGCCGGCCGCTGAAGCTGGACATGAAGTCCCTGGTGGAGCCGGTGCGGCTGGCCCTGGGCGACCCGCGGTTGCGCGGCTACACCCTGGCGGCGTTCGCCTACGCGGGCTGTCAAGTGAGCGTGATGTCCTTCATGGTCGTCTATCTGACCCGGGCCGTGGACATGAGCCTGGTGCAGGCCGGCAGCGTGTTCGCGTTCCTGCAGATCGGCGGCTTTGCAGGCCGGTTGGTGTGGGGCGGTATTGCGTCGCGCCTTGGCGCTCCCCGGGGTGTGCTGGTGGCCGTCGGTCTCATCACAGCCGCGTGCTTGGGCGTCACACCGTTCATGACCGGCGCCTGGCCGCTGTTGGCGGTGATTTCCCTGGCGACCCTGCTGGGCGTCAGCAGCCTTGGCTGGAACGGCGTCATGTTGTCTGAAGTAGCGACCCATGCTCCCGAGGGCCGTGCAGTGGAGGCAACAGCGGGAATGCAGGTGGTGATGTTCGGCGGCGTCAGCGTATTCCCGCCACTATTCGGGTTCCTGGTGATAAACACCGAAAGCTTTACCGTCGCCTTTCTGGCCGTGGCGATGCTCGCCGTGGCCGGCGCACTGATCATGGCGCGGGTGCCGAGAGCTTGAAGGCGATGGGGTTATAATGATCGCCGGTGAACAACACGCGGCTACCAGCATGTCCATGACGCTTGCAGAAAAAATACTTGCCCATGCGTCCCGGCGCGAGCAGGTACGCGCCGGCGAGATTGTCTCCTGTGACGTGGATCTGGCCATGATGCACGATTCCAGCGGCCCGCGGCGCATCGGCCCGAAGCTCGAAGAGCTGGGTGTCGACATCTGGGACGCGGACAAAGTCGTCATCATCACCGATCACTTCGTCGGCGAGACCGATGGCCTCAGCGTCCAGATTAAGGAGCTGACCAGGGACTGGGCCTCCCAGCGACCCCTGCGGGGTTATCACGAAGCCCAGGGGATCTGCCATGTCGTGCTTCCCGAGCGCGGTCATTTGCGCCCGGGGATGTTCGTGGTCGGCGGTGACTCCCACTCCACCACCGGTGGCGCCTTCGGCTGCTTCATGACCGGCATCGGCGCCACGGATATGGCGGGTGTTCTCGCCACGGGCAACATCTGGATGCGGGTACCGGAAACCCTGCGCGTACGCGTGGATGGCGTTCTCGGCAAAGGCGTGGCCGCCAAGGACATTATTCTTTTTCTCTGCCACAGTATCGGCATCAACGGCGCAAGCTACATGGCCGCCGAGTACACCGGCAGCGGCGTAACCGCCATGGCCATGGATGAACGCATGGTGCTCGCCAATATGGCCGTGGAGCTCGGCGCCAAGTGCGGCATCGTCGCCGCCGATGACACCACCCGGCAGTGGCTCGCCGCTGCCGGCGTCGAAGTGAACGACATGGACGATTGGCAGGGTGACGGCGACGCCGGCATCGCCAGAGAGATCGTAATCGACGCCGGCGAACTCACACCCCAGGTGGCGGCACCCCACAGTCCGGAAAACAGCGCACCGGTGGACATCCACGCGGGCACCGCCATCCACCAGGCCTACATCGGCGCCTGTACCGGTGCGAAGCTCGACGATCTGCGCATGGTTGCCCGGGTCGTCGACGGCCAGCGGGTCGCCGACGGTGTGCGCTTCTTCGTTGCGCCCGCGTCCCTGCGTATTGCGGAGCAAGCCGAGGGGGACGGCACCCTCGACACCCTGCGCGCATCCGGCGCCACGATTCTGCAGAGTGCTTGCGGCGCCTGCATAGGGCTCGGACCCGCGCGCCTGGGCGCCGGTGAAGTGGGTATTTCCAGCTCATCGAGAAATTTTCAGGGGCGCATGGGCGACCCATCCTCGCAAACATACTTGTCATCACCCTACACGGTGGCGGCATCGGCGCTGGCCGGATGCATAGCCGATCCGAGGGCCTACTTGTGAGTGCCCCCGGACGCGCCTGGGTCTACGGCGACGACATCAATACGGACTTGCTCGCCCCTGCCCCCTATCTCAAGGGCTCCATGGAAGATCTCGCCAGCCACTGTCTGGAGGGGCTCGACGGGGACTTCGCCTCATCGGTGAATGAAGGCGACGTCTTCGTTGCCGGTGAAAACCTAGGAATAGGCTCGTCCAGGGAGCAAGCACCCCAGGCGCTGCAAAT
>JAACFO010000173.1 GCA_009937425.1 Gammaproteobacteria bacterium | reverse complement strand
TCTCGCGCTTCGTGCACGACATTTGCGGCTGCAGGGAACTCTGGACGCCCCAACAGATCATCGACGACAGCATCGCCAGGGTGCGTGCCCGGGTTGGCGACGACCAGGTGTTGCTGGCGTTATCGGGGGGCGTGGATTCCTCGGTGGTGGCGGCGCTTCTGCAGCGTGCCATCGGAGCGCAGCTCACCTGCATATTCGTCGACAACGGTTTGCTGCGATTGAACGAAGGTGATCAGGTAATGGCCACCTTCGCCGAGCACCTGGGTGTGAAAGTGATCCGGGTGGATGCCCAGGATCGTTTCCTGACGGCGCTGTCCGGGGTTGCCGATCCGGAGCAGAAGCGCAAAATTATCGGCAACATGTTCATCGAGATATTCGAGGAACAAGCGGCGGCGCTCAATGACGTGGGCTGGCTCGCCCAGGGGACTATTTATCCCGATGTCATCGAATCCGCCGGCGCGGCCACCGGTAAGGCCCACGTGATCAAATCCCACCACAACGTCGCCGGATTGCCGGAACGCATGAAGCTGGAGCTCATCGAGCCCCTGAGAGAGTTGTTCAAGGACGAAGTCCGTACCATCGGCGTGGAACTCGGTCTTGTCCCGGAGCTGGTGTTCCGTCATCCGTTCCCGGGACCGGGACTGGGCGTGCGCATCCTCGGCGAGGTAAGAAAGGAATACGCTGAAGTGCTGCGCAGCGCCGATGCCATCTTCATAGAGGAGCTGCGTGCACAGGATCTCTACGATCGTGTGAGCCAGGCCTTCGCGGTCTATCTACCGGTACGGTCCGTGGGGGTGATGGGGGACGCGCGCCGTTATGAGCACGTGATCGCTTTGCGGGCCGTGGAGACCATCGATTTTATGACCGCGCGTTGGGCCCATCTGCCCTACGAGTTTCTCGAACAGGTATCCAATCGCATCATTAACGAGGTGCCGGGGATTTCCCGGGTTGCCTACGATGTATCCAGCAAACCGCCGGCGACCATTGAGTGGGAGTAAGGCGTGACCGCTGACGCTGCCGGCGTCGCCGTCGACCTGCACTGGATGCAGCGCGCGCTGTCGCTTGCGGATCATGCCGCCGCCGCCGGAGAAGTGCCTGTGGGTGCGGTGTTGGTGCGCGACGACGACGAGCTTGGCGCCGGGTGGAACGCTCCCATCGCCAGCAATGACCCCACGGCCCACGCCGAGATAATGGCGCTGCGCGCCGCCGCTGCCGCCGCCGGCAACTATCGGCTCCCGGGCAGCACCCTGTATGCCACCATGGAGCCCTGTCCCATGTGCGCCGGCGCCATCGTCCAGGCGCGGGTGGCGCGGGTCGTTTACGCGGCCAGGGACCAACGCTGGGGCGCCGTGGAAAGCGTCTTCGAGATACTCGGCTCGCGTAGCCTCAACCATCACGTGGACTGTGCGGGCGGCGTATTGGCGGAGGAATCGGCCCGCCGCCTGAAGAGCTTCTTCGAAGCGCGGCGTTAGCACGGCTGGTGAATTTCAGCCTATGGATCCAGAAATTTCAGCAGCTGATATGCAGGCACTCGCCGAGCGTCTCGGCGAGGCGCTGCGCGCGCGCAACTTCCTGCTGGCGACTGCCGAATCCTGCACCGGTGGCTGGGCGTCCATGGCGGTGACCGCCGTCCCCGGCAGCTCCGCATGGTTCGAACGTGGATTCGTCACCTATTCGAATGCGGCAAAGCAGGACATGCTGGGTGTGAAGCCCGAGACCCTGGCGGCCCACGGCGCGGTAAGCGAAGCGGTGGTCGCGGAGATGGCCCGGGGCGCCATCGCCAGGAGCGGCGCCCAGGCGAGCCTCGCCATCAGCGGGGTGGCCGGCCCCGGCGGCGGCAGCGCGGCAAAACCCGTGGGCCTGATATGCCTGGGTTGGGCCGTGCAGGGCTCAGAGACACGCTCGCGTTGCCTGCAATGCGAAGGCGGACGCGAGGACGTGCGCCGTCAGGCCGTGATGCTGGCGCTGGAGGGCCTTCTCGAACTGCTCTCGGCGTCTCCCGCCGATGTATGACGGCGGCGTTCCGGTCGCGCCTCCCTGGCTCGCCCGCGGGGTACGCTCCTATGCCGCCCTGAGCTTATATGGGATAATTCTGCATTCGCTGAATACCCTTTCCGCAGACAAGGAGACACCGTGGACGACAATCGCAAAAAGGCACTGGGAGCTGCGTTAGCGCAGATCGAGCGACAGTTCGGCAAAGGCGCCATCATGCGTTTGGGGGACCCCAGCGTGATGCCCGGAATCGACGTCGTTTCCACCGGGTCGTTGCAACTGGATGTGGCCCTGGGCGTTGGTGGCCTGCCCCGCGGACGGGTGGTCGAAATTTATGGACCGGAAGCCTCCGGCAAAACCACGCTGACCCTGGAAGTCATCGCCCAGATGCAGAAGGCCGGCGGCAGCGCCGCTTTCATCGATGCCGAGCACGCGCTGGATCCCCAGTACGCGGCTAGAATCGGTGTCGATGTCGAGGAATTACTGGTGTCGCAGCCCGATACCGGCGAGCAGGCCCTGGAAATCGCCGATATGATCGTGCGTTCCGGTGCCGTCGACGTCGTGGTGATCGACTCGGTGGCCGCGCTGACACCCAAAGCAGAGCTCGAAGGCGATATGGGTGACGCCCACGTCGGGCTGCAGGCGCGCCTCATGTCCCAGGCGCTGCGCAAGCTCACGGCGAATATCAAGCGATCGAATACTTTGGTGATTTTTATCAACCAGATCCGCATGAAGATTGGCGTAATGTTCGGCAGTCCAGAGACCACGTCCGGGGGCAACGCGCTCAAGTTCTACTCGTCGGTTCGTTTGGATATTCGCCGTATCGGTGCGCTCAAGCGCGGCGATGAGGTGGTGGGTAATGAGACCCGCGTGAAAGTGGTGAAGAACAAGGTTGCTCCGCCATTCAAGAAGGTCGAGTTCGACATACTCTACGGGGAAGGCATTTCCCGCGAGGGCGAGCTCATCGATCTGGGTGTGCAGCACGGTTTGGTCGATAAGTCCGGTGCCTGGTACAGCTATAAAGGCGATCGCATCGGTCAGGGCCGCGACAACGTGCGTGAGTTTCTAAAGAAAAATACGCAAATGGCTGAAGAGATCGATCACGCGTTGCGCGACATACTCCTGGCCCGAAAGCCGGCGGCGGAAGAGGCCGAGGAAGCAGAAGCGGCCGAGGAAGCGGAGGCCTGAACAAAGAGCAGCAAGCTATCCGCGAAAAGGCGATGGATTTACTTGCGCGCCGCGAGCATTCGCGCATCGAGCTGCGCCGTAAGCTCGCTGCGCGGGGGTTCCCGCAGCCGCTTGTCGACGCGCAGTTGGACGTGCTCGAGACCGAGAATCTTCTGTCCGACCAGCGATTCACAGAGGGTTTCGTAGCATACCGGGCAGCCCGTGGGCAGGGTCCGCTTAAGATCCGTTATGAGCTGCGAGAGCGAGGCGTCAGCGACCATCTGGTAACGCAATTCATGGATTCCGACCGGCAAATCTGGTGCGATCGGGCGCTCGCAGTGCGGCGCAAACGATTCGGCACCGAAGGTCCGGAAGACATTCGGGAACGGTCGCGCCAGGCACGCTTTCTCGCACAACGTGGTTTCGAACAGGATCACATTCGATTTGCGCTGGATTGCCGCGAAACCGACTAGTACCCATACCTAGCCAACATGATCACCACCAACGAACTTCGCCAGGTTTTTCTCGATTACTTTCGAGACCGCGGCCACGAAATCGTGCCGAGCAGTTCGCTCGTGCCGGCGAACGATCCAACCTTGCTTTTTACCAATGCCGGCATGGTGCAATTCAAGGACGTGTTTCTCGGAAGCGACAAGCGTCCCTATAACCGTGCGACCACCGCGCAGCGGTGTGTGCGCGCTGGAGGCAAGCACAACGACCTGGAAAATGTCGGCTATACAGCGCGCCATCACACCTTCTTCGAGATGCTCGGCAATTTCAGCTTCGGTGATTACTTCAAGCGCGAGGCAATACAGTACTGCTGGGAGTTGATGACCGAAAAATTCGCGTTTCCCGCCGATCGCTTGTGGGTGACGGTTTTCGAAGAGGACGATGAGGCCGCCGACATCTGGCTCGGCGAGATCGGTGTCGATCCAAAACGCTTCTCCCGTTGCGGCGTCAAGGACAACTTCTGGTCCATGGGAGACACGGGGCCCTGTGGTCCCTGCTCCGAGGTTTTCTACGACCACGGTCCCGAGATCGCCGGCGGACCGCCGGGCAGTCCCGAGGAGGACGGCGATCGTTACATCGAATTGTGGAATCTCGTGTTCATGCAGTTCAATCGTGACGCCCGGGGGCAGATGACGCCGTTGCCGAAACCTTCCGTGGATACCGGCATGGGTATCGAGCGGTTGGCTGCCGTCCTTCAGGGCGTGCACAGCAACTACGAGATCGATTTGTTTCGTTCTCTCATCGAGGCGTCGGCCGACGTTACCGGCGCCAGCAACCTGGAAGACAAATCCCTGCGGGTCATCGCCGATCACATTCGCTCCTGCGCCTTTCTGGTTGTCGATGGTGTCGTGCCCTCCAACGAGGGGCGCGGCTACGTGTTGCGCCGCATAATTCGGCGTGCGATTCGTCACGGCCACAAGCTGGGAATGAAGGATCCCTTCTTCCACCGCTTGGTGCTGCCCCTGGATAAGGAAATGGGGGCCGCGTATCCGGAGCTGAGCGAGCGGCGCGAACTGGTCGAGCGCGTTCTCGCCCAGGAAGAGGATCGTTTTGCGGAAACCCTCGATCAGGGAATTCGACTGCTGGATCAGGCAATCGAGGATCTCAGTGGCGCGCACATTCCCGGTGAGGTCGCGTTCAAGCTTTACGACACCTATGGATTTCCCGTGGACCTGACCGCTGACGTCGCCCGTGAGCGCGGCTTGAGCGTGGACATGGAGGGTTTCGACAAGCACATGGCCGCCCAGCGTCAGCGAGCCCGTGACGCGAGTACCTTCGGCGCCGCCGCCACCGGGCACATGGATGTGTCCGGGAAGTCCGCATTCACCGGATACGAATCGTTGAACGGGGAAGCCGAGGTTTTGGCGCTGTTTTGTGACGGCAAGCCGGTGGAGCGCCTGCAGCCGGAAGACCAGGGTATCGTGGTGCTGGACTGCACGCCTTTTTACAGCGAATCCGGCGGTCAGGTCGGAGACCGCGGCACCCTCGAGGGCGACAGCGTGAAATTCGAGGTGCGTGACACCCAGCGCCAGGGCGACGTGGCCGCTCATGTCGGGGTGCTCACCGATGGTGAGTTGCACGTTGGTGACAATCTCCAGGCACGGGTGGACGCCGAGACCCGGCGTGCCATCGCGCGCAATCATTCCGCTACCCATCTCTTGCACGCGGCCTTGCGCGCCCAGCTCGGCGATCACGTGCAGCAAAAAGGCTCGCTGGTCGCCTCTGAGCGCTTGCGCTTCGATTTCTCGCATTTCGAGCCGGTGAGCAGCGACCAATTGCGCGCCATCGAGCGTCAGGTGAACGGCTGGATACTGGGTAACGACGCGTCTGTTACCCGCGTAGTGCCACTGGACGAAGCGATGCAAAGCGGCGCGGTCGCTCTGTTCGGTGAGAAATACGAAGACCCGGTGCGGGTACTGTCCATCGGTGATTTCTCCACCGAACTGTGCGGCGGCACCCATGTGGAGCGCGCCGGTGATATCGGGCTGTTCAAGCTGACTTCCGAGACCGGCATCGCCGCCGGGGTACGCCGTGTCGAAGCGGTGACCGGGGAGCGCGCCCTCGACTGGCTGGCCAGCGCCGAGCGCAGGCTCGACGACGTCGCCGATCTCCTGAAATCGGATCGCGAGGCGGTAGTGGAAAAGGTCGCTCAGGTGGTATCCCACAGCCGCGAGCTCGAGCGGGATCTCGATCGCTTGAAGTCACGCCTGGCGGCCAGCCACGGCGAGGACCTGGCGGCCCAGGCCGTGGACGTCGACGGTCTGAAGATTCTGGCGGCGCGGCTCGACGGCGTAGACGCCAAGGGTTTGCGCGCCACCGTCGATCAGCTTAAGAACAAGCTTGGCTCGGCAGCCGTGGTGCTTGCCACGGTGGACGGCGATAAGGTCAGTCTGGTGGCAGGTGTTACTGCGGACTACACGGATCGCATCGAGGCAGGGCCGCTGGCGAATTTCGTAGCCCAACAGGTGGGTGGCCGCGGTGGCGGCCGTCCCGACATGGCTCAGGCCGGCGGTAACGATCCGAGCCGCCTGGAGCAGGCCATCAAGGCAGTGCCCAACTGGATCCGAGAGCGTCTCGGGGCCTGAGCCGCCGGAGTCCGGGCAATGTCATGGCGCTGATCGTCCAAAAATACGGCGGCACCTCGGTGGGCGATCTGGAGCGCATCGAGCGCGTCGCGGACCGGGTAAAGGCAACTCGTGACGCGGGCAACGATGTGGTCGTGGTGCTGTCCGCCATGGGTGGAGAGACCGATCGCTTGCTGGAGCTAGCGCGTCAGGTGAGTGACCGCCCGGCCCGGCGTGAATTGGATGTGTTGCTCGCCACCGGTGAGCAGGTGAGCATCGCGCTGCTCTGCATGAGCCTCGCCCGCAAAGGGTGTGCGGCGCGCTCCTTCACCGGCGGTCAGGCGCGTATTCGCACCGACACCAGCCATACCAAGGCGCGCATTCAAGGTATTGACGTGGATGCCCTGAGGAGTGCGTTGGGGGAATCCCAGGTGGCGGTGGTGGCGGGATTCCAGGGCGTCGACGAGGCCGGCAATATCACTACCCTGGGACGCGGCGGTTCGGATACCACTGCGGTCGCCCTGGCGGCAGCGTTGGAGGCCGAGGAGTGCCAGATTTATACGGATGTGGACGGGGTCTACACCTCCGATCCACGGGTCGTGCCGGATGCACGCCGCCTGGAGACCATCACCTTCGAAGAGATGCTGGAGCTCGCCAGCCTGGGTGCCCGGGTTCTGCAGATTCGTGCCGTGGAGTTTGCCAGCAAGTACAAGGTGAAGTTACGTGTTCTGTCCTCGTTTGAAGAAGGCGAGGGCACCCTGATCACTTCCGAGGACGCAACAATGGAACAGCCACTGATTTCCGGCGTGGCATACAACCAGGATGAGGCCAAGCTCACCGTCAAGGGGGTCCCGGATCGTCCGGGGATCGCCGCGGCGCTGCTGGGCCCCATCGCCGAAGCCAATATCGACGTGGACATGATCGTTCAGAATGTCTCGGAGGACGCCACCACCGACGTCACCTTCACCGTTCACAGAAGCGATTACGAGGCTGCATTCGAGCTACTCCAGCGTCACGCCCGGGATATGAACGCCAGGGAAGTGACCGGGGACGATCGGATTGCTAAGATCTCTCTCGTTGGGGTCGGAATGCGGTCCCATGCCGGCATTGCCAGCAGGATGTTCGCGACGCTTGCCGCCGAAAGCATCAATATCCAGATGATCTCCACCTCGGAAATCAAGATTTCCGTGGTGGTGGATGAGAAGTATCTGGAGCTGGGCGTCCGGGCACTACACGCGGCATTCGGCCTCAGTGAGGGGCCGGTGCTGGATGAGGCAATTAAATCCTAAAGTTCCTATTCAATTGGAACGATAATAGACGCAGACGTTCGAATTCGGCCGAGCTGCCGGTAGGCGCCACGACCCACTACGAGGCCCGCCGGCATTAGCGCTCAAGGGATCCCGCCAGGATCGGCGCCCGCTTTTTACATCCTCATGGACGAACCAGGAAAGGGCGCGGAATGCGCCCCCTTGGAGGATGGGTGGGACGAGATGGCCAAGGAGAAATGACATGTTGATTCTGACCCGAAGAGTGGGGGAGTCCCTGATGATCGGCGACGACGTCACCGTGACGGTGCTGGGAGTGAAAGGCAACCAGGTCCGTATCGGTGTAAACGCCCCGAAAGAAGTGGCTGTCCACCGCGAGGAGATCTACGAAAAGATCCAGGCGGAAAGGTCCGGTAATGAGCCGCCGGCATCCGACGAGCAGGAAGCGTGAATTGCCCGAAAACCCCTCCCACAGCTCTTTTTGCCTGACTGTCCCCGCTTCGGTATGCTTGCGCCTCGCCGCGGAGAGATGGCCGAGCGGCTGAAGGCGCTCCCCTGCTAAGGGAGTATGGGTTAATAGCCCATCGAGGGTTCGA